>JBEVME010000115.1:0-28274 GCA_040508785.1 Sphingobium sp. | reverse complement strand
CCTGCTTCTCGCCCTCGGCGCGCAGGATTTCGGCGGCACGGGCACCTTCGGCATCCAGGATGTTGGCGCGCTTCTCGCGCTCCGCCTTCATCTGGCGGCCCATGGCGTTGACGATGTCGGCGGGCGGGCGGATGTCCTTCAGTTCGACGCGGGTGATCTTGACGCCCCAGGCGCCTGTGGCGTGATCGACCACCGACAGCAGGCGGGCGTTGATCTCGTCGCGCTTCGACAGCGTCTCGTCCAGGTCCATCGATCCCATCACGGTGCGCAGGTTGGTCGTGGCGAGCTGCATGATGGCGACGTAGAGCTCGCTGACCTCATAGGCCGCCTTGGCGGCGTCGAGCACCTGGAAGAAGACCACGCCGTCGACCGACACCATGGCATTGTCCTTGGTGATGATCTCCTGCCCCGGAATGTCGACGACCTGCTCCATCATGTTGATCTTGCGACCCACGGCATAGAAGAAGGCGGGGTAGAAGTTGAGGCCGGGGCGCGCGACTTCGGTGAAGCGGCCGAAGCGTTCGATCGTATATTGATAGCCCTGCCGTACCACCTTCACGCTGACCGCGAGGTAGAAGAGCACCAGAAGGGTCACCGTCAGCGCGAATGTCGTGATCATCGATTGTCTCCCCCCACCCCTTGCCGCTTGGCGCTTGCCGTTTATGCGCGCAAATCGTTAACGGGGGAAGTCGAACCGGAGAGATTGTCCATGCTGCTACGTCACGCCCGATCGCTGCTGTTCCTGCCCGCGTCCAATCCGCGCGCAATCGCTAAGGCACAGACGCTGCCGTGCGACATGGTGATCCTGGACCTGGAAGATGCCGTGCCCGACGACAGGAAGGGCGAAGCGCGCGCCGGGGCCGTCGAAGCGGTGAAGCGAGGCTTTGGCGGGCGCATCATGGCGGTGCGGATCAATGTCGAGGGGACGCCCTGGCACGGGATGGAGATGGTGGCGCTCAAGGGCACGGCGGCCAACTATGTGGTGCTGCCCAAGGTGGAAAGCGCCAGGCAGGTGAAAGATGTATTTTCGGTCACGCAAAAGCCTGTGATCGCGATGATCGAAAGCGCCAGCGGTGTGCTGGCCGCGCGGGAGATCGCCGCGACGGAGGGCGCGGCCGGGCTGTTCATGGGCAATAACGACCTGCGGCGCGATCTGGGCATACCGCCTTCGGCCGGGCGGGAAGGGCTCGCTCTGGCGATGCAGTCGGTGATCCTGGCGGCGCGTGCGACGGAGATAGCGGTGTTCGACGGGGTGTATAACCGGCTGGAGGACGAGGCGGGCCTGGAGGCCGAATGCCTGGCCGGCCATGCGCTGGGCTTCGACGGCAAGACGCTGATCCATCCTGGCCAGATATCGGCGGCCAACAGGATCTTCGGGCCGGACGCCCAGGCGCTGGCCGACGCGCGGCGGCTCATAGAGGCGGCGACCGGCGGGGCCGAGCGCTTCGAGGGACGGATGATCGAAACCATGCATGTCGAGGAAGCGCGGGCGCTGGTGGCGCGGGCCGAAGCGGCCGGGATGCGCGAAGGAAGCTGAGAGCGGCCCGGGCGGCGGATCAGCGGCGCAGGCTGGCCCAGCGCGCGTCCACGGCCAACTGGGCGTTGGCAGCCTTGAGCGCGGATACGCGCGACAGGCCCCGCAGCTTCACGTCATGGCCGGCGAACAGCCGCCCGGATATGCCATAACCGATATCGTAGAGCGCGACGGCCTCATGCGCCTCGCCGTCCACGACGAAGCGGGTCGTGATGGCGACCGGCAGGCGCTCGTCGCCGACGCTGTCGTCGGGTAGCCTGGCCTTTTGGCGCGCCTTCTTCAGCGCGTCGGCGAACCAGTCCGCTTCGATGCGGGGATCGCCGGTGGTGTCTACGGGAGCGAGGCCCAGTGCCTCCGGGAAGAGGACCGTCTGGCTCTGCGCCACCTGCTCGGGATCGGCAGGCTCAAGCGTCATGCGATCGTCGGTCACGCCATCGGCGCTCAGCACCAGCGTCGCTGCGCGAGTCGAGGCCTTGCTGCTCTGCGCTGCCTTTTCCGCCCGCTCGTCCTGCCTGTCGGCCCAGTTGAGATAGAGGGTGAGCGCCGAGATCGCCACTGCCAGCACCGCCAACACTTCCCCCAGCGTAATCCAGCGGCGCCGGATCGCGGCGGCTTCCCTAGCGCGCTCTTCGGGGGTGTCGGGCGGCAAATCGCTCATGTCCGCCCGCTCATTCAGCCGCGCTGGGCAGCTCGAACCGGTCGATCACCCATTCTTCCGCCTGCGCGCCGCCGATCCATTCCTGCATCCAGGGATGGGCGATGATCGCGCGCATATAACCCTCGGCGAAGCGCGCTACCGGAAGCTGATAGGTGATGAGCCGCGTGACGACCGGGGCGAACATGATGTCCGCCGCGCCGAACGACCCGAACAGGAAGTCGCCCTCGCCACCATAGCGGGCGCGCGCTTCCGCCCACAGCTGCATGATGCGACCGATATCCTGGACGACCGCTTCGGATGGCGGGACGGGCGCATAGATCTGGCGGATATTCATGCTGTGCTCGCGGCGGAGCGCGGCATAGCTGCTGTGCATCTCCGCCGCCATCGAACGGGCCATGGCCCGCGCGGCGGGATCGGCCGGCCAGAACAGCTCGCCGCCCGATTTCTCGTTCAGATATTCGATGATCGCCAGGCTGTCCCACACGACGATATCGTCTCCGTCCCACAATATCGGCACCTTGCCCGAGGAGGGCGCGAACTCGTCGCCCTCGCGCCGCTTCTCCCACGCCTCGTCATAGAGGGGGACGACGACCTCCTCGAACGGCAGGCCCGAAAGCTTGCACGCGAGCCAGCCGCGGAGCGACCAGCTGGAATAGGCCTTGTTGCCGATATAGAGCTTCATGAAGCCCTCTTAGCGGGAGCCTGCGCCCTAAGTCGAGAGCGTCAGTGGTCCGCAAGTCCCGAGAAGGCCGATGCCGGAAGAACCTCGGCCCGCCCGCCAACTGCCCTATGGAACAGGCGATCGCGCCCATGATCGGCTGTCGCATGACAAGGCGCTGGCGCATCGCCCGGCCACCGGGAGGCGTCTGTCCAGTATGGCGCCTGACGCCGCTCCCGCCTATAAGGCGGCATGACGAAGTCCTGTCCCCTGCTTGCTGTGATCGCCGCGATTGTCCTGGTCACGCCCGTAACGGCGTCGGCAGCACGAGCGCCGCGCGTGTCGGCCGGGAGCATCGAGCAACTGCGCCAGCCCTTGCCGCTGCCCTATGATGCGGCGGCCGATGCCGATCGCCAGGTCGCTCTGGCCAAAGCGCGAGCGAAGGCGAAGGGCAAGAAGCTGCTCATCGATCTGGGCGGCAACTGGTGCGCCGACTGCCGCATCCTTGCCGGCATATTCGAGCTGCCGGAAGTCAAGGCTTTCCTGCGACGTCATTATGAGGTCGTGACGGTGGATATCGGCCGGATGGACAAGAACCAGCAGATTGCCGCCCATTATGGCGTGACCAAGCTGAAGGGCGTGCCCGCTCTCCTGATCGTCGATCCCAAGAGCGACAGATTGCTCAACGATGGCCATTTGTTCGCGTTGGCCGATGCCCGGCACATGACCCCGCAGGCGCTGGCAGACTGGCTGGCGCTTTGGGTATAGTCTGCGTTCACCGTTCTGCCGTCGGAATGCAGCACCGCGCCCTTCTCGCTCCCGGTCTGCCGACGACGAAATTGACATAAGGCGACTTGCAGCGCCCGTCCCGCGCAGGGTCCATGGCGGGTCGAGCCCGCCCTCTTGCTTGCAGAGGATGGCGCGACCGGTCACGGGCGCCCGAGGCCGATCGCTGATTGATGATCGTCCGGGGCATGGCATGGCGTTTCGGGTTGGCGCAGAAGGCCGGGGACGGTAACTGGAATTACCCAGCGATGAAGCAGGATCGTTCGCCCGGTCCTGGGAACGATGGCGAGCGGGGAAAAATATGGCAACCGATGTCGCGGACATTCTGGCGGACGGGCGCCCCCGTGCAATGACCGATGCGGCCGCCCTGGCCCTGTCGACGCTGCTCGGGGACAGGTTCACGATGGCGCGCGCGACATGCGACCAATATGGCCGCGGCGAGGCCTATCCGACGCTGCTGCCGCCGGACGCGGTCGCCTTCCCGACGAGCACCGACGAGGTGGCCGCCATCGCCGCCATCTGCTCGGCCCATGGCGTGCCGATGGTGCCGAGCGGCGCCGCGACGTCGCTGGAAGGCCATATCGCCGCGCCCAGTGGCGGGCTCGCCATCAATCTGATGCGCATGGACCGCATCGTGGCGGTGAACGATGGCGACCTGGACTGCGTGGTCGAGGCGGGGGTGACGCGCGAGCAGCTCAACCACCATCTGCGCGACCGCGGGCTGTTCTTCCCGATCGATCCGGGCGCCAATGCCAGCATCGGCGGCATGGCATCGACCCGCGCATCGGGGACCAACGCCGTACGCTACGGCACCATGGCGAACAATGTGCTGGGGCTGACCGTGGTGCAGCCCGATGGCAGCGTGATCCGCACGGGGGGAAGGGCGCGGAAGTCGGCGGCGGGCTACGACCTGACGCGGGTTTATGTCGGGTCCGAAGGAACGCTGGGGATCGTCACTGAAATCCGCCTGCGCCTCTATGGCATTCCAGAGACGATGGCGGCGGCGACCTGCGCGTTCGATGATCTGGCCGGCGCGGTCAACACCGTGACCCAGCTGATCCAGATCGGCGTACCGGTCGCGCGCGTGGAATTGCTCGACGACGTCCAGGTGCGGGCGTGCAACGCCTATTCGAACCTGAACCTGCCCGAAAAGCCCCACCTCTTCCTGGAATTTCACGGATCGGAGGCGGCGACCGCGGAGCAGGCCGAAACTGCGCTGGCGGTCGCGAGCGGGGAGGGCGGCTCCGGCTTTCAGTGGGCGACTGCGACGGAGGACCGCAACAGGCTGTGGAAGGCGCGCCACAATGCCTATTTCGCGGCTGTCGCACTGCGGCCCGCCGACATATGGTCCTCGGACGTATGCGTGCCGGTCTCGCACCTCGCCGATGCGGTGCTGGCGGTCCGGGCCGATATCGACCGCAATGGCCTCACCGCACCGATTGTCGGCCATGTCGGCGACGGCAATTTCCATGTCCTGTTCGCGATGGACCCAGCCGATCCGACCGAGCGGGCGCGCGCCGAAGCAGTCTATGCCGGGATGATCGAACGCGCGATCGCGGCGGGTGGCAGCTGCACCGGCGAGCACGGGATCGGCATAGTGAAGCGCAAGCATCTGATCAGCGAACATGGCGCGGCGGCGGTCGAGACCATGCGCCTCATCAAGAAGGCGCTCGATCCCCGCGGCCTGATGAACCCTGGCAAGATATTCCTCGACTAGCCGGCGGCGCCGTCGTCAGGCGTCGATGTCCCGGTTTCGGGTTTCGGGCACGAAGACGAGGCCGATCACTACCGTCGCGCCCGCTATGAGGATGGGATACCAGAGCCCGAAATAGCTGTCGCCCGTGGCGGCGACCAGCGCGAAGGCCGTGGTCGGCAACAGCCCGCCAAACCAGCCATTGCCGATATGATAGGGGAGCGACATCGAGGTGTAGCGGATGCGGGTGGGAAACAGCTCGACCAGGATCGCGGCGATCGGGCCGTAGACCATCGTCGCATAGAGAATGAGGATCGCCAGCAATATGACGAGCATCGGCTTGTCCACCTTGGCGCTGTCCGCCTTTTCAGGATAGCCGGCTGCCTTGACCGCCTTGGCCAAGCCATCCTCCCATGCGCTCTTGGCCGGGGCGATGGCGGCCGGACCGAGGCGGTCGGCTGCCAGTCCCGGATAGGATAACGCGCCAATCCGCACGACGGCAACACTGCCCGCGGGCGCCGTCGCATTGGCATAGCCTATCCCGGCCTTCGCCAGCCAGGACTTGGCGAGATCGCAGGAACTCAGGAACCGGCTCCGCCCGACCGGATCGAATTGGAACGAGCAGTCCGCCGGATCTGCGATGATGGTCACAGGTGCCGATGCGGATGCCGCTACCAGGTCCGGATTGCCGGCCTTGGCGATCGCGTGGAAAAGCGGAAAATAGGTCAGCGCCGCAAGGGCACAACCAGCCAGGATGATCGGCTTGCGACCGACCTTGTCCGACAGCCAGCCGAAAAAGACGAAGCCCGGCGCGCCGATCGCCAGGGCCAGCACGACCAGCAGATTGGCAAGCGGCCCGTCGATCCGCAGCGTCTTTTCGAGGAAGAAGAGCGCGTAGAATTGCCCGGTATACCAGATGACCGCCTGCCCCGCCGCCAGCCCGAACAGGGCGATGAGCACGATCCGCAGGTTGCGCCACTGGCCGAAGCTCTCCGCGATCGGAGCCTTGGACGTCTTGCCTTCCGACACCATCTTCAGGAAGGACGGGCTTTCGTGAAGCTTCAGCCTGATCCAGAGCGATGCGCCCAGCAGCAGCGCCGATACGAGGAAGGGCAGGCGCCAGCCCCAGGCGGTGAAGGCGTTTTCGCCAAGGATAGTGCGCGTGCCCAGGATGACGCCGAGCGCGAGCAGCAGGCCGACCGTCGCCGTGGCCTGGATCCAGCTGGTATAATAGCCGCGCTTGCCCGGCGGCGCATGTTCGGCGACATAGGTCGCCGCGCCGCCATATTCGCCGCCGAGCGCGAGCCCTTGAAGCAGCCGCATCAGGACCAGGCCTGCGGGCGCGGCCACGCCGATCGAGGCATAGGCGGGCAGCAACCCGACCACGAAGGTGGACAGCCCCATCAGCAGCATAGTGATCAGGAAGGTATTCTTGCGCCCCCAGAGGTCGCCCAGCCGGCCAAAGACGAGCGCCCCCACCGGCCGGACGATGAACCCGGCGGCAAAGGCCAGCAGCGCGAATATATAGCCCGTCGTCTCATTGACGCCCGAGAAGAACTGCTTGCTGATGATCGTCGCGAGCGCGCCGTACAGGAAGAAATCATACCATTCGAAGATGGTGCCGACCGACGATGCGGCGATGACCAGCCGGTCGCGGCGAATGACCGGAGCCTGGTCCGCGTCCGCCGGTGTCGCGATGCGTTCGGCCATCTGTCTCCCCTGTCATGTCCGGCCCATGTGGTATCGCACTGGCGATCCCGCGCAAGCCGCCATCGTCGCCGGGGATTGGCGAGGTGGCGAAGGGCGATGTGGCTAGCCGCGCGCGCTCAGCCGCTCGACCTCGTCATGCAGGGCCTGGATCGATGCGACCAGCCGTTGCCTGTCGTCCTGCATTTCCCGCAGGGCGTCGCGGGTCTGGCCCAGTTCGACGGCCCGGCGGGCGATGCGCGCGTCCAGTTCCGCATTGTGGCGGGCGAGCGCGCCGACCCGTTCGGCGCGGGCGCACAAGTGGCGCATCCGCGCATCCAGCACGTCGAAGTCGAAAGGCTTGGCGATATGATCGTCGGCACCGCTGCCCAGGGCTTCCATCGCGGACTGACGGTCGCCGCGCCCGGCGATCATGACGAAGCACGCGCCCTCCGCCAGCCCGCCGGCATGGATGCGCTTCATGGTCGCGACCGGCGGCAGGAGGGTGAGGCCCATGTCGATCAGGATGATGTCGACCGGCCGTCCGACCAGCATGGTCAGCGCGACATGGCCGTTCTCCGCCAGCGCGACGTCGTAGTTGAGATGCGACAGACGCCTGCCGACGACCGACCTGGCGGTGGGGTTCTCGTCGATCAACAATGTCCGCAGTCGCCGCGAACGCGACCGGCTCTCGGTCTCGTCGGGCTGTGACTGCCGGTTGCGCCTGAATATCTGCATCATCCCACCTCTCTGGTCAGGTTAGGAACGGACGGCGAAAAAATGGTTAACGCGGCCGAAGCACCTGTCGCGCGGGCGATGGGCATCGCCCGGCCGCCATTGCCGCGCACGAAGGTCGATCGCGGTTTCGCGCCGATGCTGCATATAGCGAAGGGCCGGCTGTGCGCTGATGGGGCCGAAATGACGTTGCCCCATCGATCGGCAGGCCCTAGCGATCGGGCATCGCCGTTAGTCCGGAGCCGCCATGTCCTTCACCACGCTCATTGCCGTCGATGATTTGAAGCAACTGATCGAGCGAGGTGAGGTCATGCTGTTCGACTGCCGGTTCGACCTGACTGCCCCCGACGCCGGGGCCGCCGCCTATCGCGATGGGCATATCGCCGGCGCCCGCTACCTGCATCTGGATGCGGACCTGTCCGGGCCCGCGACCGGCCGGAACGGGCGCCATCCGCTGCCCGATCCGCGAGACTTCGCAGCGACGATGCGCGCCGCGGGGCTTCGCGCCGGGCAGCAGGTCGTCGCCTATGACGATGGGGGCGGACCCTATGCCGCACGGCTGTGGTGGCTGCTGCGCTGGGTGGGGCACGCGGCGGTCGCCGTGCTCGACGGCGGCCTCCAGGCATGGGCGGCGGGCGGCAACAACCTTGAGGAGGGCGAACCGGGCGCAGCCGTGCCCGGCGATTTCGTCGCGCGCGCGCAGGACGCCGCCGCTACGGTCGATGCGGCGGCAGTCCGCGCGAATATCGACGCGCCGGCCTTTCTGGTGGTCGATGCCCGCACCCCCGAGCGGTTTCGGGGCGACCCCAATCCGATGGACCCGGTTGCCGGCCATATTCCCGGCGCGGGCAACCGGTTCTTCAAGGATAATCTGGACGCCGATGGCCGCTTCAAGTCCTCCGACAGGCTCGCGGGCGAATGGCGCGCCGTGCTCGGTCGGGGCGAGCCATCGGCGGCTGTCATGCAATGTGGGTCCGGAGTGACTGCCTGCCATAACCTGCTGGCGCTCGAAGTCGCCGGCCTGCACGGTGCGCGTCTCTACCCCGGCTCCTGGAGCGAATGGATCGCTGATCCCGAGCGCCCCGTGGCGCGCGGCTAGGCCGGCAACAGCGTCTCCACCAGCTTCGCCCAATAGCTCGCGCCGAGCGGCAGCAGCGCGTCGTCGAAGTCGTAATGCGGGCTGTGCAGCACTCGTCCGCCATCGCTCGGTCCGTTGCCGATGAACAGATAGGCGCCCGGCTTCTCCTCCAGCATGAAAGCGAAGTCCTCACCGCCCATGGTGGGCACGGGGTCTCGGTCGACATTGGCCTCGCCCACGATCAGCGCCGCGATGTCGGCGGCGAGCGCCGCCTCCGCCTCGGCATTGACGGTCGCCGGATAGCGGCGATCGTAGAGATAGTCGGCCGTGCAGCCGCCTGCCTGCGCGATGCCGCGGGCAATCTCGCCAATCCTTCGCTCGATCAGGTCGCGCGTCTCGGGACGGAATGCGCGCGCGGTGCCGCGCAGCACGATGGCGGAAGGAATGACGTTGAAGGCGTCGCCGCCATGCACCTGCGTCACGCTGACGACGCCGGCATCGACGGGATGCAGGTTGCGGCTGACGATGGTCTGCAGGGCGAGCACGATCTGCGCCGCCGCCACGACCGGATCGGTGCACTGGTCGGGCATGGCCGCGTGGCCGCCCTTGCCGCGCACGACGATTTCCCAGCTGTCGGACGATGCCATCATCGGCCCCGGCCGGACCCCGAACTGGCCGACCGGCATCCCCGGCCAGTTGTGCATCCCGAAAACGCGCTCGACCGGGAAGCGATCGAACAGTCCTTCCTCGATCATTTTCCTGCCGCCGCCTTCGCCTTCCTCGGCCGGCTGGAAGATGAAATGGACGGTGCCGCGGAAGTTCATCGTTTCGGCAAGGTAGCGCGCCGCGCCGAGCAGCATGACCGTGTGCCCGTCATGCCCGCAGGCGTGCATCCGGCCGGGGGCCTGCGACACATGGTCGAAATGATTGGCTTCGGTGACGGGCAGCGCGTCCATGTCGGCGCGCAGGCCGACGGACGGTCCTTCTCCCCGGCGCAGCGTGGCCACCAGGCCGGTGCCGGCGATACCCCGTTCCACCGCGATACCGAAGTCGGCCAGCCGATCCGCGACGAAATCGCTGGTGCGAAATTCCTGGAACGCGATTTCGGGATGCTGGTGCAGCACATGGCGCCAGCGGGTCATATCCTCATGGAAGGCGGCGATTCGGTTGACGACGGGCACGGGCGATCCTGATCGATGACAGAGCGATCATTATGAGCCTATCGGCACGGAAGGCGCAATGCGCGGCCGTGGAATCAGGGGGCGTAGGCGCGCAGAAAAAGGTCGAGCGCGAAGCCGCAATCGGCCGCGATCTTGTCCGGCGACGCCTCGTCGAGCAGGCCCCAGACCATCTGCCGGTGACAGCCCGCCATGATGAGCGTCAGCAGCGCATGAGCGGCGCGTTCCGGATCGTCGCGGCGCAGCAGGCCGCGATCCATCGCGCCTGCGAGATAGCCGGCCAGCAGCCGCCGGGTATTGGCCGGCGCATGCTCGTAGAAGATGTTCCCGACTTCGGGAAAGCGTGACGCCTCGGCCGTCACCAGCCGGTTCAGCGCGATCGCATCGGGCGATGTCACCTTTTCCAGCAGCGCATGGCAGAAGCGGCTGAGCGTCGGCACCAGCTCCTCGCAAGGGTCGAGGATACGAGACAGCCTTTCGCGATAGGCCGTGGTCTGATGGTCGAGGACGGCGGCGAACAGCTCTTCCTTGGACGGGAAATAGCTCCACAGCGTTCCCTTGGACCCGCCCATCTTCGCCGCGATGCCAGACATAGTCGTCGCTGCGTAACCGCTTTCGAGGAAGGATCGCGCGGCCAGCGTCAGGATCGATTCACGCCGCTCCCGCCGCCGGGCTTCGCGGCGGCTCAGCGCGGGAGGGGAGGGCAGGACGATGACCATAGAAATCATACTATATGGTACGATAAACTGATTGACAAGATCCTGCTGCGCCGCCAAGGGCGACATTCATACCAAATGGTACGGTTTTCATGATCCTGAGTCTGAGTCGCCCCTCTTCATTCTCGCGGACCGGCGTGGCGGGTATCGGCATCGCGCTGCTCGCGGGATGCGCTTCGGTTCCCGACCTCGGCAGGCAACCGGAACTGCGGTCGGCGGAGAGCGTCGCCGCGTCGCGCAGCCTGGCGGCCGGCACGACGGCGGCATGGCCGGGCGACGGCTGGTGGCGCGCCTATGGCGATCCGCAACTCGACCGACTGATCGAGCAAGGATTGAGCGACGGGCCGGATGTGGCGGCCGCGGGCGCGCGGCTTCTGCGCGCCCAAGGGCTCGCGCGGCAGGCAGGTGCGCCGCTGCTGCCCAGCGTGGACGCGCGGGCGAGCATCACCGAAGAGCGCCAGAGCCTCAACAATGGCTTTCCCGAAAGCTTCAAGAGCTTCCTGCCGCAGGGCTGGAACGATCACGGCCTAGGGGCACTCTCGCTCGACTTCGATCTTGACCTTTGGGGCAAGAACCGCGCCGCGCTGGCGGCCGCGACATCGGAAGCGCGCGCGGCGCAGGTCGATCTGGCGCAGGCCCGGCTCATGCTGGCGACCGCGATCGCCGATGCCTATGCCGATCTGGCGCGGCTCCATTCGGAACGCGACATAGCGCGGAGCGCGCTCGATATCCGCACGGCATCGCGCAAGCTGGTGGATGACAGGGTCAATAGCGGCGTCGATACCCGCGGCGACCTGCGCCAGGCCGAATCGGGTCTGTCGTCCGCGCGCGCCGACCTTGCCGCGGCCGACGAAGCGATCGCGCTGCGCCGCAACCAGATTGCGGCTCTGGTAGGTGCCGGGCCGGACCTTGCGCTCGACATGACCCGTCCCGTGTTGCCCGCGCAGCTCTCCAGGTCACTGCCGAACGGGGTCACCACCGATCTGATCGGCCGCCGGCCCGACATCGTCGCCGCGCGGCTGCGCGCGGAGGCGGCCGCCAGCCGTATCAGGGTGGCGCGCGCAAGCTTCTTCCCGGCGATCAGCCTGTCCGCGCTCATCGGCGTCCAGGCGCTGGGCGTCGAACTGCTGGACAGCAAGGATTCGGTCTATGGCAGCGTCGGACCCGCCATCAGCCTGCCGATTTTCCACGGGGGTGCGCTGTCGGGTCAGTATCGCACCGCCCGGGCCGGCTATGACGAAGCAGTCGCGAATTATGACCGCACCGTCATCAGCGCCTATCGCGAGGTTGCCGACGCGGTGACGAGCCAGCGCGCGCTCGATCGCCGCCTGACCGATATGCGCGCTGCGGTCGCCGCATCGGAGGAGGCCTATAATATCGCGCGGTTGCGCTATAATGGCGGCCTGTCCACCTATCTGGACGTGCTGACGGTGGAGGAGCGGCTGCTCGCGACCCGCCGCGCCTTCGCGCAGCTCGACACGCGCGCCTTTGCGCTCGACATCGCTCTCATTCGCGCGCTCGGGGGCGGTTTCGCCGCCGGCGACGCTCTTGCCAAGGACCGTCCGCATGGCTGATGCCGTTCCCGAATTTTCCGCCGAGACCGCCAGGTCGGCCGAAGAGGTCAAGGCCGATCGCGCCGCCGCACGCAAGACCTGGCTGATCCGTCTGGCGCTGGCCGTGGCGATCGTCGCTTCGATCTACGGCCTCTGGTATGTTTTGGTCGGGCGCAATCATGTCGGCACGGACAATGCCTATGTGAACGCCGAAATGGCCCAGGTGACACCGCTGATCTCCGCCCAGGTGACCGAGGTGCTGGTCACCGATACCCAGGCGGTCAAGCGCGGCGATATACTGGTGAAACTCGATCCGACGAACGCCCGCATCGCCATCGCCCAGGCCGAGGCCGATCTGGCCGAAGCGCGCCGCCGCTTCCGCCAGGCAACCGCGACCAGTGGCTCGCTGTCGGCGCAGGTGACCGCGCGTGCCGCCGATATCGTGCAGGCGCGGGCGCAGATCGCGACCGCGCAGGCGGACATGGACAAGGCGCGCGTCGACCTGCAGCGGCGCGAGGCGCTGGCCCCTTCGGGCGCCGTGTCCGGGGACGAGCTGACCAGCGCGCGCAAATCCTACGCCGCCGCCGCGGCCGCGCTCGACCTCGCCCGGGCCGGCGTGGCACAGGCCGAGGCGACCCGCGGCGTCGCCGCAGGCCAGCTTGCCGCCAACGACGCGCTGGTGAGCGGATCGACCATCGAGACGGACCCTGCGGTCCAGGCGGCACGCGCCCGGCTGGAAAGTGCCCGGCTCGACCTCGATCGATCGGTCATCCGCGCGCCGGTGGACGGCATTGTCACCCAACGTCGCGTCCAGGTCGGCCAGCGCGTTGCCCAGGGCGCGCCGATCATGACGATCGTGCCCGTTTCCCAAGTCTATGTGGAGGCGAATTTCAAGGAACGCCAGCTGCGCCGCGTACGGATCGGAATGCCGGCCACCGTCACGGCCGACATTTATGGCAGCGACGTGGTCTATCATGGCAGGGTCGCGGGCCTGGGCGGCGGCACCGGATCGTCGATGGCGCTAATCCCGGCGCAGAACGCGACCGGCAACTGGATCAAGGTGGTGCAGCGCCTGCCGGTGCGCATCGCGCTCGACCCGAAGGACCTCGCGGAGCATCCGCTGCGCGTCGGCCTGTCGATGGAGGTCGAGGTCGACCTGTCGGGCGAGTGAAGCCGATGCCCGGCGAACCCGAACCCTATACGCTTCTTTCCCCCCGTGCCCGTACGCTGGCCGGCTTCGCACTCGCGCTGAGCAACCTCATCGTCGTGCTGGACCTGACCATCGCGAATGTCTCGGTGCCGCACATTGCGGGCAATCTGGGCATCTCGCCCGACCAGGGCACCTGGATCATCACCTCCTACGCCGTGGCGGAGGCGATCTGCGTGCCGCTCGCGGGCTGGCTGGCGCTGCGCTTCGGCGTGGTGCGCACCTTCGTGTATGCGATGATCGGCTTCGGCATCTTCTCGCTGCTGTGCGGGCTGTCGCAGACCCTGACGATGCTGGTCGTATGCCGCATCGGGCAGGGTCTTTGCGGCGGTCCGCTGATGCCCATGTCGCAGACAATGCTGATCCGCATATTTCCGCCCGAACAGCGCGCCCGCGCCATGGGCCTGTGGGCGATGACGACGCTGATCGGGCCTGCGCTCGGCCCCATCATCGGCGGGTCGATCAGCGACAACTGGAGCTGGCACTGGATCTTCTTCATCAACCTGCCGATCGCCGGCCTGTGCATCTTCGCGGCGCTGGCGCTGCTGCGGCCGATCGAAACCAAGACCGAACGCCAGCCGATCGACACGGTCGGTCTCATGCTCCTGGTCTTCTGGATCGGCTCCCTGCAGGTCATGCTGGATATCGGGCGCGATCACGACTGGTTCGCCGACCCGATGATCGCGGGGCTGGGGGTGTGCGCAGCCGTGGGCTTCGTCGCGTTCATCATCTGGGAACTGACCGACGACCATCCGATCGTCGATCTTCGCGTATTCCGGCATATGGGGTTCACGGTGGGCGTATTCAGCTTTGCCCTGTCCTTCGGCGCCTATTTCGCGAGCATCGTCATCATCCCGCAATGGCTGCAGATATCGATGGGCTATACGGCGACGATGGCGGGCGTTTTGACCGGGGTCACGGCCATGGCGGCGCTGACGGTGGCGCGCCTGGTGCCAAAGCTGATGGGCAGGATCGATCCGCGCGTCCTGGTGGGCGGCGCGGTGCTGTGGCTCGCGGCGGCATCGCTGTTGCGCACCAACTGGACCAGCTCCATCGATTTCTGGACCATGGCCTGGCTCCAGTTCGCCCAAGGCTTCGCCATGCCTTTCCTGATGATCCCGACGACGACGCTGACGTTGGGGGCGGTCGAGCCGCGCGAAACCGCTTCGGCGGCAGGTTTGCAGAATTTCCTGCGGACGATGGCCGTGGCGGTGGCCACATCGCTGGTCCTCACCGTGTGGGGCAACGCGCAGCGCACGGCGACCACGGATCTGGCTGGCAAGCTCAACCCTGCCGCGACCCAGGACGCCCTGTCCGGCGCGGGCTTTTCAGCCGAACAGAGCCGGCAGGTGATCGCGAACATTGTCGACAAGGAAGCGATCGCCGTCGCCGTCGATCATGTCTTCCTGGTTACGACGGTCGTTCTGCTCCTGTCCTTCGCGGTCGTCATCTTCTCGCCCAAGCCGCGCGCCATGCCCGGCCCGGCGCCCGCCGGGCATTAACCCAGCCGGCCCGGCGCCCGCCGGGCATTAGCCCGGCCGGCCCGGCGGTCGCTCAGTCTGCGAAGCTGCGCGGCGCGGCGTCCAGCACGGTGACTGCGCCCGCGCCCACTTCCGACACTTCCAGCGCGCGTTCGGCGATACCGGTGCGACCGAAGCGGAAAGCGCCGTCGATCCCGGCGAAGCCGCCGCTATCGTGAAGCCGCGCCGTCGGAAAGACCGATCCTGGCTGCCAGTCGCGCGCGATCCGCACGGTCAGCAGCACCGCGTCATAGCCGAGCGAGGACAGGCGGAATGGCGACGTGCCGTAGCGGGCGCGATATTTGCCCGCCAGCTGGCCGTACAGCGCGTCCGACACGCTGGCATACCAGGCACCGCGCAGCAGCGGGCTGGCCGCCAGCGCGCCGTCGGTGTTCCACAGTTCCGTCCCCAGCAGCCGTGCGGTGGCGCCGCCATTCTTGCGTACGATCGGCGCGATCTGCAACGCGACCCTGCCGCTGTCGGCGATCAGTAGCGCGTCGTAGCTGGACGAGGTCTGCAACTTCTTTACCGCCGCCGTCATCGACGCCGGGGTGCGGTCGAAGCTTTGCATCGACACCACCGTGCCGCCCGCCTGCTCGACCGCGCGGAGCAGGGCATTGCCCGCCCGCTCGCCATAGGTGCCGCGCGGCACCAGCGCGCCGAAGCGCGACAGGCCCTTGCCGCGAGCATAATCGACGATCCGGCCGATTGACTGGTTGGGGTTGTACCCCATGATGAACACACCGCTGCCCGCTACGCTGGTGTCGTTGGAAAAGCTGATGACCGGAACGCCGGCGCGGCCGGCGATCGGCCCGATGATCCGCGCATCCTCCGCCAGCAGCGGTCCCAGGATCAGCTTGTTGCCTTCCGCCAGCGCGCGACTGACCGCGGCGGCGGCACCCAAATTGGTATCATAGGTGGTGATGCGTACCTTGTCCGCCCTGGTATCCAGCAGCGCCAGCGTGGTCGCGTTGGCGATCGACTGGCCGACCCCCGCATTGGTCCCGCTCATCGGCACGAGCAGCGCGACGCGGTGCCGCGCGGCATCCGTTGGCAGGCCCTGCGTCGTGTCGGGTCCGGTCGGCCGGACAGGGCCAGTGACGGGCGGAGGCGGTGGACCCTTGGGCACGATCGTCTGGCACGCGGCGACCAGCATCGCGCTCGCGGCGAAGGCGATTCGGCTCCAACGCCTGATGGTGACGCACATGCCTGCTTGCCGGGGGGCATCCGTCTCTGTCATCTGGCGTCCTTATGGATAGTGCTGCGTCTACGCTCGAGCCGGGGCTTTACATCGTCGCGGGGCCGATCGGCAACCTTGCTGACCTCACACCGCGCGCTGCGGAGGTGCTGCGGCGCGCCGACCTGATCGCGGTGGAGGATACGCGGGTCAGCGCCCGGCTGCTGCGTCATGCCGGATCGGACCGTCCGATGCTGCCCTATCACGACCATAGCAGCGAGGCCGTGCGCGCGCGCTTGGTCGACCGGATGGCGGGGGAAGCGATCGCCCTGCTGTCCGACGCGGGGACGCCGCTGATCTCCGATCCCGGCTACAAGCTGGTGCGCGATGCACGCGCGGCGGGTCGCAACATCGTCACGCTGCCCGGTCCGAGCGCGGCGATCGCGGCGCTCACGCTGTCGGGCCTGCCGACCGACCGCTTCCTGTTCATGGGCTTCCTGCCATCCAAGGCCAAGGCGCGGGCGGACGCGCTGGCGGAGGTGGCGGCACTCCGCGCCACGCTGGTCTTCTACGAGAGCGGCCCGCGCCTGTCGAACAGCCTTGCCGCGATGGCGGACGCGCTGGGCGATCGAGAAGCGGCGGTCAGCCGGGAAATCAGCAAGACCTTCGAGGAAACCGTGACCGGTACGCTGTCCGCTCTGTCCGTCCGCTATGCCGATGCGCCGCCGAGGGGCGAGATCGTCGTAACCGTCGGCCCGCCGGGCGAAGTGCCGCCCGCCAGCGTTGAGGATGCCGACACCGCCTTGCTGGACGCCATGGCGCGCCTGCCGGTGTCCAAGGCTGCGGGAGAAGTGGCCAAGGCGCTCGGGCTGGATCGCCGCACGCTCTACGACCGCGCGCTGGAACTGAAGGGTTGAGGAAGCCCGCAGCCACCCGACTCGCCGCCGAGAAGCGCGGCCGCCAGGCCGAGCGTATCGCGGCGTGGTGGCTGCGCCTCAAGGGCTGGCAAATCGTCGGCCGGCGAATGCGCACAGCGGCGGGGGAGGTCGATCTGGTCGCGCGGCGCGGTGCGATGCTCGCCTTTGTCGAGGTGAAGGCCCGCGCGACCGCAGCGGAACTGGACCTGTCGATCGACGAGCGCCGCCTGTCGCGGGTCGCGGCGTCGGCGGAAATATTGTGGCACGAACTCGCGCGGCCGGGCGACGACATGCGAATCGACGTGATCCTCCTTGCGCCGGGGCACCGCCCACGCCATCTGGCCAACGTCTGGCATGGGGGGTGAGGGATTACCCAATCTCCGTTCGCCCTGAGCGCGGCGAAGCCGTACTTTCTTGACGACAGGAGCAGGGCTTCGACTTCGCTCGGCCCGAACGGAGGAATGGGAATCCGATGACCGAACTCAACCCGTTGACCGTCGCCATCCAGATGGACCCGATGGAGGGCATCAAGATCGGCGGCGACTCGACCTTCCACATCATGCTGGCGGCGCAGAAGCGGGGGCACAGCCTCTACCATTATCTGGCGCCCGACCTCAGCTATCGCGACGGCCGCGTGTTGGCGAAGGCGCGGTCGGTGAAGGTGCAGAAGGTGGACGGCGACCATTTCGCTTTTGGCGAGGCCCGGTTGCTCGACCTTGGCCGCGACGTGGATGTCGTGCTGATGCGGCAGGACCCGCCGTTCGACCTCAGCTACATTACCGCGACGCATCTGCTGGAGCGGGTGCAGGCCGAAACGCTGGTGGTGAACGATCCCGCCGCCGTCCGCAACGCGCCGGAAAAGCTGTTCGTGCTCGATTATGCGATGTTCATGCCCCCCACGATGATCACCCGCGACCTTGCCGAGGTGAAGAGCTTTCTCGCCGAACATGGCGAGATCGTGGTGAAGCCGCTCTACGGCAATGCCGGCACGGCGGTGTTCCATGTGGACAGCAGGGGATCGAACCTGTCCGCGCTTGTGGAACTCTTCAAGGCGTCGTGGGTCGAGCCCTTCATGGTCCAGGCCTTCATCCCCGGCGTCGCCAGCGGCGACAAGCGCATCGTGCTGATCGATGGCGAGGTCGCTGGCGCGGTCAACCGCATACCGGGCGCTGGAGAAATCCGATCCAACCTGGCGGTCGGCGGATCGGCGGCCAAGACCGAGCTTACCGACAGGGAGCTGGAAATCTGCGCTGCCATGGGCCCGGAACTCAAGGCACGAGGCCTGCTGTTCGTCGGCATCGACGTGATCGGCGGCGAATGGCTGACCGAAATCAACGTGACCTCTCCCACGGGCATCGTCTCGATCGATGCCTTCAACGGCACCGACACCGGTGGCATGATCTGGGACGCGATCGACGCGCGTCTGGCGGCACGGGCGGCGGCTTGAAACTTTCGCTGCAAGACAAGAGTGCCCTTCTCCGACGGAAGCCGGAGTCCAGCGCAGGCGACAGTGGCCGGGCTGACGGGCCTCCGGCTCTCGCCGGAGAACCGATGCAGGGCCAGCCATGACCGACTGGGTCCTGCGCCTCATCGACGCCGGCGGCTATTGGGGCATATTCCTCCTGATGGTGCTGGAGAATATCTTTCCGCCCATCCCGTCCGAACTCATCATGGGCATTGGCGGCATTCGCGTCGGGCAGGGGCGGATGGCGATGGAGTGGCTGCTGTTCGCAGGCACGATCGGCACCACCGTGGGCAATTATGCCTGGTACCTGGCCGGGCGGCTGCTTGGCTTCGAAAGGTTGAAGCCGCTCGTCGATCGTTATGGCCGCTGGGCGACGATGCAGTGGAAGGACGTGGAGGCGCTCGACCGCCTGTTCGGCAAATACGGCCAGATCGTCGTCTTCGTGTTCCGCTTCATGCCCGTTTTCCGCACGATGATCTCGCTGCCCGCCGGGCTGTTCCGCATGGGCCATGTCAAATTCCTGGCCTGGACGGCCGCTGGCGCGCTGATCTGGAACGTCATCCTCGCCTATGCCGGATATGTGCTCGGCTATAATTTCTCGGATATCGACAAATATGTCGGGCCCGCGGCGACCGCGACCGTGGTGATCGCGGTGATCGGTTATGTCTGGCGGCTGGCCACTTGGAAGCCCAGGCCCGACCGCGTGGAACCTTGAACCCCCGCGCCCCGTTCCCTCCTGGCTGCGACCGACCCCGGAGCAGCGATTTCAAGAGGATGCGAGAATATGTCCGCAAGATTGTTGGGCGCCCTGGGCGCGATCCTGGTTGCCGTCACGCCGATGGCATTGTCCGCGCAGTCACGGCCGCCCGTGCCCCAGCCAGGCACTCCCAACAACAACGATCATCAGGATCACCGCCCTGGCGGCACCATGCAGCCGGGTCGGCCCGGCAGCCCGATGCAGCTTGGCCGTCCTGGTGCCGGCATGGAGTCCGGGCCGGGCCACAGCTATGGCAACTGGAACAATGAATGGGGCGCGCGCCCGGCCGCGCCGCCGCGCCACTGGAGCAAGCAGGGCGACTGGTATCGCCATGTCCGCGCCTGCCAGATGCGGTATCGCAGCTACAATGCACGGACCGACATGTTCTTCATCCGCCGGGGCGTCCAGCGCCGCTGTACGCTCTGAGCCTTACGCCCTTGGATGGGCGCTGCGATAGACGTCCAGCAGATGGGCCGCGTCGACCTGGGTGTAGACCTGGGTCGACGACAGGCTCGCATGGCCCAGCAATTCCTGCAGCGACCGCAGGTCCGCGCCGCGCCCGAGCAGGTGGGTCGCGAAGCTGTGCCGCAGTGCGTGCGGCGTCGTCCGCTCCGACAGGCCCAACCGCCCACGCGCGCCCTGCACGGCGCGGCGAATGAGGGTGGGCGCAAGCGGTCCGCCCCGTGCGCCGCGGAACAGCGGCGCGTCCCGCTCTACCGGATAGGGGCTGAGTGCCACATAGGCGTCGATCGCCTCGCGCACCTGCGGCAGCAGCGGCACGACCCGCATCTTGTTGCGCTTGCCGGTGACGCGCAGCGTATCGCCGAGCGGCAGGATTGCCCCGGTCAGCCCCATCGCCTCGCCGATGCGCAGGCCCGCGCCGTACAGCAGCAGCAGCACCGCCCAGTCGCGCGCCCCGATCCAGCCTTCCCTTGCGCTCTCGGAGATGTCTTCGGCCAGCGCCACCGCTTCGTCGGGGGAGATCGGTCGGGGCAGCCCGCGCTTTACGCGTGGCCCTTTCAGCGCCGGCACTTTCGCCTGCTCCCCGCCGACGAAACGCAGGAAGCCGCGCACGGCCGACAGTTCGCGCGCTGCCGACCCATTGCCGATCCCGTCCGTCCGCCGCGCCGCCAGGAACGCGCGCAGGTCCGCTTGGCCAATCTCCGCAAGGCCTTCCGCCGTCACCGCTTCACCCTTGTGCCCCTCCAGAAACGCCACCAGCCGCTCCGCCGTGGCGACATACGCCCGTACCGTATGCACCGACCGCCGCCGGTCGAGCGCGAGATGGCGGCGCCATTGTTCGGGAAGGGCGAGGGTCATCGGCGCATGATAGAGGAGCGGCTGCATGATGGGAATGTCCACCGACCGCATGGGCGCCTGAGGGCCATTATGCCCGCGAGGTTGGCGGAGTTTCGCGCGGCGTTGAACGTGGCCCCCATCCTCGCCCTTGAACTCCCACCGGAAATGGGCACATCTGTCCCATGGCATCCATATTCGACACGTCCGCATTGCCGACCGGCCAGCTCATGCAGTTGACTCCCCTGGTGGGCCGCGTGCTCGCACCAAACCCCTCGCCATTCACCTACACGGGCACGCAGAGCTATCTGGTCGGCGCGAGCGACCTTGGCGTCATCGATCCCGGCCCGGACGAACCCGCCCATATTGACGCGCTGCTGTCGGCAATCGGCGACCGGCCGGTGACGGCGATCCTGTGCACCCACACCCACCGCGACCACAGTCCGGCCGCGCGCGTCCTGCAGGACAGGACAGGCGCGCCGATCATCGGCTGCGCGGCGCTGGCGCTGGACGATGACGGGCCTCGCGCCGACGCCGCCTTCGATGTCGGCTACCGGCCGGATGAGGTATTGGGGGACGGCGATCGTGTAACCGGGCAGGGGTGGACGATCGAGGCGGTTGCGACGCCCGGGCATACCTCCAACCATCTGTGTTTCGCGCTGGATGAGGAAAGCGCGCTGTTCACGGGCGATCATGTCATGGGCTGGTCGACCAGCGTGATTTCGCCTCCCGACGGCGACATGTCGGCCTATATGCGATCGATGCAGCGGCTGACCGACCGCAGCGATCGTGTCTATTATCCCGCCCACGGGGAAGCAGTGGAGAATCCGCAGCGCCTGGTGCGGGGGATGATGGGACACCGCAAGCAGCGCGAGGGACAGATATTGCGCTTCCTGGACCGCCGCGGCGCCAGCCGAATCCCGGACATGGTGGCCGAGATGTACAAGGGTATCGATCCCCGGCTGTACGGCGGCGCCGGCCGTTCGGTGCTGGCGCACCTCATCGATCTCGAAACGCGGGGCATCGCCAGGTCACTGGGCGAGGATCGCTGGGAAAGGATCGGCGCGAGCGCGCAATGAAGACAATCCTCAAGATACTGATTCCCGGCCTTATCTTCTTCGGGCTGGCCTTCGGCGGCGCCTACTGGTTCCAGAAGGGCGCGGACGAGCGGCTGAACGGCAAGGTGGAAACGATCGCCACAGCCAGTCTGCAGGGCCTGCGCGAACAGGCCAAGCTCACCGCTTTCGTCGCCCGCTTCGTGGCGGTCGTGACATCGGAACAGTCCCGCCTGGGTCTCAAGGCCGAGCAAACCATGATCATGCCCGGCCTGGTGCGCTACGAGATCGACCTGGCAAAGCTGCGCCAGCAGGACGTGCGATGGGACGAGGCCGGGCAGACGCTGACCGTAACCCTTCCGCCGCTGCTACTGGCTGGACCGGAAGTCGATGTCTCGGCGATCCGCGTCTATGACGGCGGCGGCCTGCTGATGGCGCTGACCGATGCCGAAAAGACGCTGGACGCCGCCAACCGCAGGCGCGGGCAGGAGGAGTTGCTAAAGCAGGCCAAGGCCGAGCCGTTGCTGCGCATGGCCCGCGACGCCAGCCGCAGCGTTATCGAACGCAGCTTCGCCATGCCGCTGCGCGCCGCCGGGGTGAAGGCAACCGTGGTGGCGAGCTTCGCCGGCGAGGAGGCTGGCCCGCCAGCGGCGTACGCGCCGACACCCACGGCTGCGCATTGACCCTGATCCGTCAGAGGTGATAATTCCGCCCCACTCGTAACGCATGGGGGCAATCATGGCGACGCAGGCAGCGGCAGCGAAGGCCGTCTTCGAACGGGAGCATCGCTTCTTCTTCATCATGGCCTGCATCATGGCCTTCGTGCTGGTCGCCGGCTTTTCGACCAGCATCCTCTTCGCCCGCTCCAGCTTCGGCGCGCCGCTGATCGTCCATGTCCACGCCTTCGTCTTTTTCGGCTGGGTGGTACTCTATCTGGCCCAGACCGGGCTGGTGGCGACCGGATCGGTTGCGCTGCACAAGCGGCTCGGCTGGCTGGCACTGGCCTGGGTTCCAGCGATGGTCGTCATGGGCTTTGCCATCACGCTCCACACGATCCGCGCGACGGGTGGCCCCTTCTTCTTCGGCAAGAGCGAGTTCCTGGTCAGCAATCCGATGGGCATCCTGACATTCGCCGGCCTTGTGTTTGCAGCGATTGCGCTCCGCCGACGCACGGACTGGCACCGCCGGCTGATGTTCTGTGCGATGGCTTCGATCACCGGGCCGGGCTTCGGCCGGCTGCTGCCGATGCCCTTCCTCATCCCCTGGGCCTGGTGGATCGCCGGCATAGGCGTGCCCGCGATCCTGTTCCTGGTCGGGATGATCGCCGACCATCGGCGCATGGGGCGCGTCCACGCCGCCTATCTCTACGGTCTGGGCACCTTCATCGGCGTACAGGTGCTGGCCAGCCTGTTCGCTTTCAGCGCGGCCGGCTATGCGCTCGCGGACAGCGTGACGGCAGGCACCCCGGGCGCGGCCCGTCCGATGCAGGCTTTCCTGCCGCCCGACTTGATACCCTGACCGGCGCGGCCTATCTGCGCCGCCAGGGACATGAGGAGTCAAGGCGTGGACGCACGAGGAGGAATCGGCGGCTCGCTCGCAGGGCTGGACCTGCGGGCAGAGATCGATCGGCTGCGCAAGGAGCGCAACGCCGTCATCCTTGGTCATTATTATCAGAAGCCGGAAATCCAGGACCTGTCCGATTTCGTGGGCGACAGCCTGGAACTCTCCCGCAAGGCGGCCGAGACCGATGCGGAGGTCATCGCCTTTTGCGGCGTGCGCTTCATGGCGGAAACTGCCAAAATATTGAGCCCGCAGAAGATCGTGGTCCTGCCAGACATGGACGCGGGGTGCAGCCTGGAGGACAGCTGTCCGCCCGCCCAGTTCAAGGCGTTCCGTGAGGCACACCCCGATCATATCGCGCTCAGCTACATCAACTGTTCGGCCGAAGTGAAGGCGCTGAGTGACATCATCGTCACCAGCTCCTCCGCCGAAAAAATCCTGTCGCAGATCCCCAAGGACCAGAAGATCATCTTCGGACCCGACAAGCATCTGGGCGGTTACCTCAAGCGCAAGCTGGGTCGGGACATGCTGCTGTGGCCGGGCGTGTGCATCGTGCATGAGGCGTTCAGCGAGACGGAACTGCTCAAGCTCAAGGTCGCGCATCCCGACGCGCCCGTCGCGGCGCATCCCGAATGCCCGCCCTATATCGTGGATCATGCCGACTATGTGGGATCGACCAGCGGCATCCTGGACTATGCCCGCTCCATGCCGGGGGATACGCTGATCGTCGCGACCGAGCCGCACATCATCCACCAGATGCGCAAGACGATGCCGGACAAGAATTTCATCGGTGCGCCGGGCGCGGACGGCAACTGCAACTGCAACATCTGCCCCTATATGGCGCTCAACACGATGGAGAAGCTGTATCTGGCGCTGCGCGACCTGACCCCGCGGATCGAGATGGAGGAAGGGCTGCGCCTCGCGGCGAAGAAGAGCCTGGACCGGATGCTGGAAATGGCAAGCGCGACCGTGGGGCAGGGCGATCTGGGCGCGCGCTAAGCAGTTGCGGCGCACGATGGCGCGGCGCTAGAGGGGTGTCATGACCTTCACGCTCCCCGGTTTCGATCTCGATGCGTTCGTCGCGGCCACCCTGGCGGAGGATCTCGGCCCCGACGGCCGCGACGTGACCAGCGAAGCAGTGATCCCGGCAGATGCGCTGTTCGACGGGGTGATGGACAGCCGCGACGCGGTGACACTGGCCGGGTTGCCAATAGCCGCGGCCTTCTTTCGCACGCTCGACCCTGGCGGCACGATCGAGTTGCTGGCGCAGGACGGCGATCGGGTCGAGCCGGGCACCGACATCATGCGATTGCGCGGCAATGGCCGGGCGATGCTGACGGCCGAACGGTCGGCGCTGAATACGGTCCAGCACCTGACGGGCATCGCCACCATGACCCGCGACTATGTCGACGCCATCACGGGCACGGGCGCGACCCTGCTCGACACGCGCAAGACCATTCCGGGCCTGCGCGCGCTGGAGAAATATGCGACCCGCATGGGTGGGGCAACGAATCACCGCATGGGGCTCTGGGACGCGGCGATGATCAAGGACAATCATGTCGCGGTCGCCGGATCTGTCGAGGAAGCGGTGCGCCGCGCCGTCGGTGCGGGCATCGCCCGGATCATAGTGGAGGTCGACCGCGTCGACCAGATCGAGCCTGCTCTGGCGGCCGGGGCGACCCATTTGCTGCTCGACAATATGGACGCGGCGACGCTGCGCGGGGCTGTGACGCTGGTCGGGGGGCGGGTGCCCACCGAAGCGTCGGGCGGGGTCCGGCTGGACACGATCCGCGACATCGCCGAGACGGGCGTCACCTATATCAGCGTCGGCCGCCTGACCCAGTCGGCGCCGGCGGCAGACATCGGACTGGACTTCGCCCAGTGGCGTTGATCCGCAGGATCGCGCTGGCCGCTCTCGCCCTGGCCGCCGTGCTGCCGGCTCAGGCGATGGCCCAGGCGGCGTCCTGCTCCGCGCCGGCGACGGTCGACCGGCCGAAAGCGGAAGGCCCGAGCAAGGCCGAGCCGCGCCGGCTGCTGCCGATTGGTTCCTATACCTTGGCGCTCAGCTGGTCGCCGCAATTCTGCTCGACGGCGCGCGGTCCTGTCCATGCATTCCAGTGCGGGGGCAAGAGCGCCCGGTTCGGCTTTATCCTGCACGGCCTCTGGCCCGACGGCGTGGGGCCGACCTGGCCGCAATATTGCCGGAGCGCCGACATTTTGCCGAGGGCCGTGATCCGCGACAATCTGTGCATGACGCCATCGGCCCAGCTGCTGCAGAATGAATGGGCCAGGCACGGCACCTGCATGGCGACGAAGCCGGAGCTGTATTTCAACCTCGGCCGGGCCTTCTATGCGTCGATCCGCTACCCGGACATGAATGCGCTGAGCCGCCGTCCGACATTGACCGTGGCGCAGTTCGCGGAGGCGTTCGCGAAGGTCAACCGGACCATAAAGCCCCATATGCTGCGCGTGACCACGACGCGGGGCAACTGGCTGAGCGAGCTGTGGATCTGCCTCGACAAGCAGATGGATTTCGCCCGCTGCCCGGCGAACAAGCGCGGTGCAAACCCCGCCAGCCTGCTGCGGATCGAGCCCGGCCCTGTCATGCCGCGGGCCGGACCGGCGGCGAGGCCGGCCAGGGCCGCGCCCGCGCCGGGCAAGCCCCGCATCGAGCCGGCGCGGCGCCCCGGGCTGCGGCTCGACCTGGACCCGAAGGTGCAGCCGCTGCCCGGCGACGGAGCGCGTTAGGCGTCGATCGTCGCGCTGGCCGGGTGGTGGCGGTCCAGATGCTTGCGCACGATCCGCAGATTCTTGCTGTTCGAGCGGTAGAAGAAGTCGAAAATGTCGCCCGCCAGCGGCACCGCGCCCAGCAGCGCGTCGATCCCGACATTGGCCGCCATGCGGGTGAGCTGCCATTTTGACATGCCCAGGTTGCGCGCTTCCCAGACCAGCCATGCGCCCATGGAAGCGGTAGCAAGGTCGCCGATCACCGGGATCATGCCGACGACGCTGTCGATCCCCAACCGCTGCTTGGTGCCGGGGATGACGAACAGGCCCTCCATGACCGCCTCCATCGTCTCGATCCGCCGGCGTACCGACGCGGGATCGCGGCCGAAGCCCGGCAGTTCGCGGGTAACGCGGTCGAACTGGTCGGGGGAAATTGCCATTATTTGTCCTCCAGACGGCTGGACCTCAGCCGGTCGCGTACCCGCATTAATTGGTGCTGCGAAACAGATGGTTCAATGGGTGGCGCGCACGGGTGGAGGGCGAAAAGCCCGTGAGCCGGGGCGACACCAGCGACCATCGTACAGGCGTGCCGAGCGGAATATAGCCATTATGCGCCTGGACCAGCGCGGCTACCTCTCCTAGCCGGGCGGCCCGCACCTCGTCCGAACCGGCTCCCCCCAAGGCGTGCAACAGGGCGTCGGCCTGGTCGTCGCAATGGACGGCGCGCACGCAACCGATCCGGCCCAGATACCAGAGCGCGCTGTCATAGGCCGCGACTTCGTCGATCAGCAGCAGATCGGCCTTGTCCGCCATCCCCACCCGGCGCGCGTCCAGCCCGATCGCCGCCAGATCGTGCCGGATGAGGCCGAAGAGCAGCGTCGCCCCCGGCCCGTTCGGCAGGGCGACGCGCAACGCGGCCGGCGCGCCGTGATCGCGGCGCCAGCGATCGACCAATGCGCGCGCCGCGATCCGTCGCTGGTCGATCGGCGTGGCCGACCATGGCGGCGGCGCGATCGGCGCGGCAAGGTCAAGCTGGCCGGGCAGGAGCTGGTCCGTCGTTTCCCATCCGCCCAGTGGGAAATAGCGCGGCAGCTGCGACCGGTCGATCGCCATGTTGATCGCCGCGCGCACCCCGTCATCGTCCAGCAGGGCATCCTTGCCCACTACCGCAAGGCCGAGCAGGCCACGCACCGGGTCCAGCCGCACCTCGCCGCGATCGATATCGGCGCTGACCAGCAGCGGGAGGTCGCTGAAGCGCCCGCCCAGCACCAGCGCCGCCTCGCCCTGCCGATAGCGGACGATCGCCATCGCGCTGCGCTCGGCCCGCAGCACGCGCATCTGCGTTGCCGGCACGGGCCCATCCTCGTCGCCATCGGCGCTCGCCGGGGGATCGGCCGGCGTCAGGAACAGGGCCGATCCGCGCCGCGCGGCGCGATAGGGGCCCGCGCCGCCATCGCGCGACAGGATCGCCATCTGCGGCTGGGCCAGCATCTGCAAAATCTGGGGGCGGGCCGCGAGCAGGCGAATCTCGATCACCTCGCCGGTCATCGGCACCACCGCGTCGACCGCGTCGAGCGGGCCGTCCGGGTCGATCCGCCGCAGCGCGTCGATCCGCATCTCCAGCATCGGCGCGACGTCGCGGGCGGTGACCCGCGTTCCATTGGCCCAGAAGGCGCGGCGCAGGCGGAAGATATAGCTGCGCCCGTCATCCTCGACGATCCAGCGCTGGGCAAGCGCCGGCAAAATGTCCCCCGTGGCGTCGAAGGCGACCAGGCCCTGCGCGGTCGTTTCCAGGAACAGCTTGGCGCCCGGCGCCGGCAGGCGCTGGAGCGGCCGGGCAAAGTCGGCGCGTTCGCCGATCACACTGACCACCACCGGCCCGCTCCCCTCGTCGGAACAGGCGGCGGGCATCGCCATCAGCAGGGGCAAACAGGTCTTTGCGAGGGATCGGGCGATGTTCATGTCGTCATTGGACGACTTAGACCGCCGAGGCCTCGTCGCCAATCGTTGAAAGGGGCTTTTCCGCTCCTGTCGACTATGCAAGATTTCGCTTCGTTCGAAGGATGAGGCGTAATGGTCATTGTTCCACTAATGCATGGTGCCTTCATCATGAAGCCGGGCGACACCGTGGAGATCGTCGGGCCTTACAAGCTGAGGTTTCAATCTGCCTTGCTAACGGACGAAACCAATGCAGTCGCAGACGACGGTTTCATTCAGATTTTCGTCGGGCCAACCGCTTCACCCTATCATGCCACTTCAGGCAGTACGCCCGATGTGTCGTCGGGCGTGGTGGCGCAATTTATTGCCCATGCCTGGCA
>JBEVME010000100.1:0-17449 GCA_040508785.1 Sphingobium sp. | reverse complement strand
AGGCTGATGCGGCGCTTGTCGGAATCGACTTCGAGCACGATGACGTCGACTTCCTGGCTGGTCGAAACGATCTTGCCGGGGTGGACGTTCTTCTTGGTCCAAGACATTTCGCTGACATGGACCAGGCCTTCGAGGCCCGGCTCCAGCTCGACGAACGCACCATATTCGGTGATGTTCGTGACGCGGCCCGACAGCTTGGCGCCGATCGGATACTTTGCCGCTGCGCCTTCCCACGGATCGCTCTCAAGCTGCTTCATGCCGAGCGAGATGCGCTGCGTGTCGCGGTTGATGCGGATGATCTGGACACGGACGGTGTCGCCGATGTTGATCATCTCGTTGGGATGGTTGATGCGCTTGTAGCTGAGGTCGGTGACGTGCAGCAGGCCATCGATACCGCCCAGGTCCACGAACGCGCCGTAATCGGTGATGTTCTTGACCACGCCCTCGATGATCTGGCCTTCGGCCAGCGTCTGGATCAGGCCGCTGCGCTGTTCGGCGCGGGTCTCTTCCAGGATGGCGCGGCGCGACACGACGATGTTGCCGCGGCGGCGATCCATCTTCAGGATCTGGAAGGGCTGGGGAATGTCCATCAGCGGGGTGACGTCGCGCACCGGGCGGATATCGACCTGGCTGCCGGGCAGGAAGGCCACGGCGCCGTCGAGATCGACGGTGAAGCCGCCCTTGACGCGGCCGAAGATGACGCCTTCGACGCGGGCGCTCTCGGAAAATTCGGTTTCCAGCTTGTCCCAGGCGGCTTCGCGGCGGGCGCGGTCGCGGCTGAGCATCGCTTCGCCATGGGCGTTCTCGACACGGTCGACGAACACTTCGACCTCGTCGCCGACCTTGATGTCGGCCTTCTGGCCGGGCGCGGCGAATTCGCGCAGCGGCACGCGGCCTTCGGACTTCAGGCCGACGTCGATGACCGCGAGATCATTCTCGATCGCGGTAACGGTGCCCTTGACGACGCGGCCTTCGAAGCCGCCGTCCTCGCCACCGAGGCTGTCATTGAGAAGCGCGGCGAAATCGTCGCGCGTGGGAAATGCCGTAGAGGCCATGGTCAGTCCTTCATTCGTCATTGCTGGCCAATCGGTTGTATCCGATGGTCTTTGGCCAAAACGCCCGTGCGGCCACATACCGTGCGGGCATCCGCAGGGCGAAGGATCAGGCAGACGCCATGGGCTGAAAAGCGAAAAGGGCGCCCGGAAACATCCGCGCGCCTTGACGGGTCAGCCACGCCTTTTTCAGGACTTTGGGCGACCTTCAAGCTGGGCGTCCACAAACGCAATCGCCTGTTGGACGGCGGCGTCTATAGTCAGTTCGCTCGTATCTAGCAAGTCCGCGCCTTCCGCGATCTTGAGCGGCGCATGGTCGCGGCTCATGTCGCGGGTGTCGCGCGCCTGAATGTCCGCGATCAGGCTGTCCATGTCGGGGTTCGCCCCCTGTGCCACGCCGTCCTTGTAGCGGCGTTCGGCGCGTACATGGACGCTTGCGGTGACGAATATCTTGGCATCCGCATCGGGGGCGATGACCGTGCCTATGTCGCGCCCGTCCAGGATAGCGCCGCCCGGCTGGGTGGCGAAATCGCGCTGGCGCTCGACCAGCGCTGCGCGCACGCTCTGGTGGATCGACACCCGAGAGGCCAGGCTGCCCACCGCTTCGCTGCGCAGCGCCGGGTCGTCCAGCAGATCATCCCCGAACGCGCAGGCGGCGAGCGCATCCTCCTCCATGTCCGGATCGCCGCCGGCCTTCAGCACCGACAGCCCCACCGCCCGATAGAGCAGGCCGGTATCCAGGCAGGGCAGGCCATAGTGACGCGCCAGCGCCTTGGCGATGGTGCCCTTGCCAGATGCGGCGGGGCCGTCGACTGCGATGATCATGATGATTTTCCCTTGGCGATGGACGCGACGAGACCGAAGAGTGCGATGAAGGCCCATACGATTTCCAGCGCCATCGAGGCGAGATTGAAATGGACGGTGAGGGATCCGATCAGCAGCAGGGCGCCGATCAGATTGAGCAGATTGAACAGGGTGAAGTTCATCACCCTGGCGATATTGCTGTAGGCATAGGCGACGACCATCAGGGCGCTGCCGATCAGGCCGATGATGTTGGCCAGGTCGAAGGTCATGCGATGGCTCCCATAGTGCGCAGCAGCGTCGCGAAGCCCGGAAAGCTGGTCGCGACGGGGCGCATGTCGTCGATCGTCACGCCGTCCTTAGACACGAGTCCGGCGACGGCGAAGCTCATCGCGATGCGATGGTCCAGCTTCGTTTCGATCGGGCCGCCGCCGCGCAACCGGGCGCCGCCCGTGCCCTGAATGACGATGCCGTCCTCCAGCTCCTCTACCTCTGCGCCGATGGCGCGCAGGCCGGCGGCCATGGTGGCGATGCGGTCCGATTCCTTGACGCGCAGTTCCTCCAGCCCGCGAAAGACGCTGCGTCCCTCCGCCAGGGCGGCTGCGACGAACGCTATGGGATATTCGTCGATCATGCTGGGCGCGCGGGCGGGATCGGGTTCCACCGCCCGGAGCGCAGACGCGGTGACGACGAGGTCGCCAACCGGCTCGCCGCCTACGTCACGCACATTGGCGACCGCGATGTCGCCGCCCATCTCCCTCAGCAGATCGATCAGGCCGGCGCGGGTCGCGTTGAGCCCGACATTTTCGATCGTCACAAGCGATCCGGGGACCAGCAGCGCGGCCACCAGCGGAAAGGCGGCGGAGGAGGGGTCACCGGGGATGGTGATCGACTGCGGGCGCAACTCGGCCTCGCCGCGCAGGGTGATGATCCGGGTGCCATTCGGCTCGACCTCCACGTCCAGCTCGGCGCCGAAGCCGCGCAGCATCTTCTCGCTATGGTCGCGCGTCGGGATCGGTTCGACGACGCGGGTTATGCCGGGGGTGTTGAGCCCCGCGAGCAGGATCGCCGACTTCACCTGCGCCGACGCGACGGGCAGGCGATAGTCCAGCGGCACGGCGGGACAGATGCCACGCATTGTCAGCGGCAGGCGGCTGCCAGGGCTGGCGGTGAAGCTCGCCCCGGTGAGGGACAGCGGGTCGATAACGCGGGCCATCGGCCGGCGGCTGAGCGACGCGTCGCCCGTGAAGGTCGCGGTGATCGCGTGGCTGGCGATGAGGCCCATGAGCAGGCGGGTGGAAGTGCCGCTATTGCCCATGTCCAGCGCGGTTTCCGGCTGGAGCAGGCCACCGACGCCGACGCCGTGGATATGCCAGATGCCGCCGTCATCGCGTGCGATGTCCGCGCCCATGGCGCGCATCGCCGATGCCGTCGCCAGCACATCCTCCCCCTCCAGCAGGCCCCGCACCCGGCTGGTCCCTACAGCCAGCGCCGCCAGCATCAGCGAGCGATGCGAGATGCTCTTGTCTCCGGGCACCGCCACATTAGCTGACAGCGACGGCGCGGCGGCGAACGTCATGGGGCTTGGCAGGTCGGATGATGAGGTCACTGGGGGTCCGTCTCGGCAGGGCGAAAATTTGCGCCCGGCTTTTGACAGTGCGGTTCCGCTATGGCAAGGCGCGCGACGCTTCGCGGGCGGCAAGAGCTGCGCCGCGTGATTTTCTGTCGGATTTCTAGAAGGATTGAGGCCGGACATGGTGAAGGCTGAATGGGGCACGAAAAGAACCTGCCCGAAATGCGCGACGCGCTTCTACGACCTTGGCAAGGACGATCCGGTGATGTGCATCAATTGCAACAGCACCTGGGATCCCGAGCCGGTCCTGAAGTCCAAGCAGCCTCTGCCCTACGAGGAAGCGCCCAAGAAGGTCGTCGAGACAGCCGATGGCGAGCTGGAGACGGCGGACGACGATCTGGATCTGGATCTGGACGTCGATGAGGACGATGATTCGCCCGACAACGACGTCGATCTGGGCGGCGACGACGATCTGGGCGTGGAAGCCGCCGGGGACGACGACGACGACAATTAATCGGGAAGGGCGGCGCCAGGCCGGCGCCGTCCCGGCAAGTTCGAAGACCCCATTTTTCGACTTGCCAAGGAAGGCGACGCCGCCTAATTGCGGCGCCTCCAAACGGCGCCGGTCCCACCCGGCCCGCTCAAATGGACGGGGCCTTAGCTCAGCTGGGAGAGCGCCTGCATGGCATGCAGGAGGTCAGCGGTTCGATCCCGCTAGGCTCCACCAATTTTCGGCGATATTCCAGGTCCGGTCGACGGCTCGACGTTCCGAGCCGGTCAGAGGATGGGCGGTGGACAGCCGGTGTTCCGTTCTTGGAGCAGCTTTTCGTGAAAGATGCCTTCGCCACCCAGGTTGCCGCGCAGGGCGATGACGACGCGATCCGCGCGATCCTGGACGAGGTCTGCCGCATCACCGACATGGGGTTCGCGGCCGTCGCGCGCGTGACGGAAGACCGCTGGATCGCGGCGCAGGTGCTGGATAGGATCGAATTCGGCCTGAATCCCGGCGACGAATTGGAGATCAAGACCACGATCTGCGACGAGATCCGCCAGTCCGGTGCGTGCGTCGTCATCGACCATGTCGATAGCGACATCGTCTGGCAGACCCATCATACGCCGATGCTCTATGGCTTCAAAAGCTATGCGTCCTTCCCGATCATGCTGGATGACGGCACATTTTACGGGACTTTGTGCGCGATCGACCCGGGCCGGCGCCAGGTCAGCGGCGCGGAGGTCGTGGCCGCGATGGAACGAATGGCGCGCGACGTGGCGCGGATATTGTCCGAAGGGCAGTAGGGGCCGGTCAGGCGATCGACACGAAACTGTCCATCACCCGCTTGCGCCCGGCGGTCTCAAAATCGATCTCGAGCTTGTTGCCCTCGATCTGCGCGACGGTTCCGTACCCGAATTTCTGATGGAAGACGCGGACGCCGACGCTCATATCGTCGCGGCCCTTGTTGCCAAGACTGATGGCCGAGGCGCGCGCCTCCACGATGCGGACAGGATCGCTGCTGAACTTGCCCGACGCCTGCGCGCGTTGCCAGCCGGGCCCGCGACCGCTTCCGCGCGCCACATCGGCGAAGGGATCGGCCCTTTCCGACCAGTTTGCGCGCCAGAGCGACGCGCCGCCTGCCATGCTGCTTTCCGTCTCGACATGATCGGCGGGCAGCTCGCCCACGAATCGCGAGGGGATGGAGCTGGACCATTGGCCGTAAATGCGGCGGTTGGCGGCATGAAGGATGATGCAGCGCCTGCGCGCGCGCGTGATCGCGACATAGGCGAGGCGCCTTTCCTCCTCCAGGCTGTTGAGGCCGCCCTCGTCGAGCGCGCGCTGCGAGGGGAACAGGCCTTCCTCCCAGCCGACGAGGAACACAGTGTCATATTCCAGACCCTTGGCGGCGTGGATGGTCATGATGGTGACCTTGCGCTCGTCCTGCTGCGCCTCATTGTCCATGACGAGGCTGACATGCTCCAGGAAGGCGCCCAACGTCTCATATTCCTCCATCGCCCGTGCCAGCTCGGAGAGATTTTCCAGACGCCCGGCGCTTTCGGTCGTGCGGTCCGCCTGAAGCATGGCGGTATAGCCGCTTTCGTCAAGGATCTGCCGGGCTAGCTCCGCGTGGGGCAGGGTCGTGGCGCGATCGCGCCAGCGGGCGAGGTCGCCGGTGAAGCTGCCGAGCGCGCGGCGCGCCTGCGGCGTCAGTTCGTCCGTGTCGAGGATCCGGGCGGCCGCGAGCGCGAGTGGGATGCCTTCGGCGCGCGCCAGCCGATGCAGCTTTTCGACCGCCTTGTCGCCCAGGCCACGCTTGGGCACGTTGACGATGCGTTCGAAGGCGAGGTCGTCGGCGGGCTGGTTGACAAGGCGCAGATAGGCGAGCGCATCGCGGATCTCGGCGCGTTCGTAGAAACGGAAGCCGCCGACGATGCGATAGGGCAGGCCGATCTGGATGAAGCGGTCCTCGAACTCGCGGGTCTGGTGCTGCGCGCGCACGAGGATGGCGACCTCCTCCAGCGTGCCGCCGCCGCGCTCGATGCCCTCTATCTCCTCGCCGACGCGGCGGGCTTCCTCCGGGCCATCCCATACGCCCACCACCCGCACCTTTTCGCCCGCATCCAGGTCGGTCCACAGCGTCTTGCCGAGCCGCCCGCCATTTTCGGCGATCACGCCCGATGCGGCGCCCAATATATGCGGGGTGGAGCGATAATTCTGTTCCAGCCGGACGATCACGGCGCCCGGAAAATCCTTTTCGAAGCGCAGGATATTGGCGACCTCCGCGCCGCGCCACGAATAGATGGACTGGTCGTCATCGCCGACGCAGCAGAGGTTCTTGCGGGTCTGGGCGAGCAGTCGCAGCCAGAGATACTGGCTCGAATTGGTGTCCTGATATTCGTCCACCATGATATATTTGAAGCGCTGCTGATACTGTTCCAGCACGTCGCGATGACGCTTCAATATCGTCAGAACATGCAGCAGCAAGTCACCGAAATCGCAGGCATTCACTTCCCGCAGGCGCGCCTGATAGGCGGCGTAGAGCTTCTGCCCCTTGCCATTGGCATAGCCCTCGCTCTCGCCGGCAGAAATGTCCTCTGCGGTCCAGCCCTTGTTCTTCCACTGGTCGATCAGGCCGCCCAGCTGGCGCGCGGGCCAGCGCTTCTCGTCAATTCCCTCCGCCTGGATCAGCTGCTTCATCAGGCGCAGCTGATCGTCCGTGTCGAGGATAGTGAAGTTGGACTGGAGCCCCACCAGCTCGGCATGGCGCCGCAGCATCTTGGCAGCAATGGCGTGGAAGGTGCCGAGCCAGGGCATCCCCTCCACCGTTTCGCCCATCATCCGCCCGACGCGCTCGCGCATCTCTCGCGCCGCCTTGTTGGTGAATGTGACGGCCAGTATTTCCGACGGCCAGGCGCGTCGCGTGGCGATCAGGTGGGCGAGGCGGGCGGTCAGCGCAGCGGTCTTGCCCGTGCCGGCGCCGGCCAGCACCAGCACCGGTCCCTCGGTCGTCAACACAGCCTCGCGCTGCGGGAGATTGAGGCCGCGCAGATAGGGCGGATCGTGGGGAGAAGGCGCGGGCAGGGTCATCGAGAGTCAACTAGGCATGGGGGTGGGCAGGGGCAAGGGTGGGCTTGCCCGGCCGCACCATCTATGAGAACAAAAAGCGAATCATGCAACCGGAGACGAGCTATGGTGACGGGCAGGTGCCAGTGCGGGGCGATCAGCTACGAAGCGAGCGGGGAGCCTGCGTACAGCGCGATCTGCCATTGCAGCGACTGCCGCAGGAGCGCTGGCGCGCCGATGGTCGGGTGGGCGCTGTTTCCGCAGGACAACGTAAAGGTCAGCGGGAGGCCGGTGCAATATCCATCTTCGGACAATGCGACGCGGCACTTTTGCGGCACATGCGGTACGGGGCTTTTCTACACCAATCCGGTCATTTTTCCGGGTGCGATCGACATTCAGACCGGGACGCTGGACGACGCGGCGCTGCTCCCGCCGCAGAGCCATGTCCAGATGGCAGAGGCCGCGCCGTGGATGGCGACCGCCCACGAACTGCCAAGGTTCGAGCGTTATCCCGACAAGTCCTGACCGTCCCTTCATCGTTTCATGTCGCCTCAGCCACGCTTCGTCGCGGGGCGGGAACGGGTGCGTCACGAGCCCGGTTCTACTCTCGCCCGATCGGAGACGGGGCTAAGAACATAGGAAAGGACGATCCGATGAAATCAATCATGCTGGCGGGCGCCGCCATGCTGTCATTCACCGCCGCCTCCATGGCCATGGCGCAGGACGTGCCGCCGCCGCCCACGGACCAGCCGCCCGGCACCGAGACGCCACCGTCGCCCGACAACGTTGCGCCGCCGTCCGACACGATGGCGCCGCCTGCATCGCCGGGATCACCGCCTGCCGCGCCCGCGCCCTCCGCGCCGCCGCCCGCGCCTACACCTCCGGCCGGTATGGACCCCAACGCCGCGCAGCCGACAGGAGCCGTGCCCCCGACGACCGGCATGGTACCTGCCTCGCCCGAGGTGCCCAAGGATCCGGCCGCGCCAGTCGGCAGTCCTGCCAATCCTGTGCAGGTCGGCGGCAACGTCACGCCAGCCCCGGCAGAGGCCAAGGACTATCCGGTCTGTAGCAAAACCGTGCAGGACAGCTGCGTCAATCCGGGCGAGCGCGGCAAGAAACGGAAATAGGCGCTCTGCCCATCATGAAATGGGCGGGCCATGCCCGTCCTTTTCATTCCCCGCGGAGCAGAGTGATCCTTGCCTTGCCGACATCGCGCACCGTGTCGATGGTGAATCCCTTTACGTCGATATCTTCCCTGCGATCAGTCTCTATGCTGATCCAGCTTGCGGGGCCGGTCCAGCCGAGCCGAGCCAGTTTGTCGAGCGCGACCGCGCCGGCGCCGCTGGCATAGGGCGGGTCCATGAACAAGATGTCGAGTGGGGCCGTCGCCCGACCCAGCGCCAATACGCTCGACTGGCGGACGTCTGCGCGGACGCCCAGCCTTTCGCCGTTGGCCCGGATCGCGTCCGCGGCTGCCCGATCCTGATCGACGAAAAGGCAGGACGCGGCGCCGCGCGACAACGCCTCGTAGCCGAGCGCGCCCGAGCCTGCAAACAGGTCGGCCACCGCCATGCTTTCGAAGCTGCCAACGCGGCTCAACAGCATCGAGAACAATGTCTCGCGCGTGCGATCGGCGGTCGGGCGGGTCGCGTCGCCCTTGGGCGCGACGATCGGACGCCCACGCCATTGTCCGGCAATGATCCTCATTTGCTGCTCTTCAGGCTTTTTCGAAATGCGTTGAGTTCATCCTGCCGCACTTCCGCGATCGCGCCCGGTGCGAGGTCGCCCAGGAAGAAGGGGCCATAGCTGGTGCGGATGAGGCGATTGACCTTCAGGTCCATATGTTCGAGCACGCGGCGCACCTCGCGGTTCTTGCCCTCGGTCAGGGTCATCTCGATCCATCCGTTGCGGCCGGTGCGCCGCTCCAGATTGGCCTCGATCGGACCATAGCGGATGCCGTCTAGCTCGATCCCGTCGAACAGATCCTCCAGCTGCGCCTGGCTGACCTCGCCAAAGGCGCGGGCGCGGTAGGTGCGCGGCACGCCCGTGGCGGGCAGTTCCATCTCGCGCTTGAAAGCGCCGTCCGTCGTCAGCAGCAGCAGGCCTTCCGTATTCATGTCCAGCCGTCCGATCGGCATGACGCGCGGCAGGTCGGCGGGCAGGCGGTCGTAGATGGTCGGGCGGCCGGCAGGGTCGCGCTCGGTCGTGAGAAAGCCCGTTGGCTTGTGGAACAGATAGAGGCGCGTGGGCGCGGGCGGACCCACCGCCACGCCATCCACGGTGACGCCCTGAAGCGAAGTCAGCAGCGTTGCGGGCGTTTCCACCGGCTTCCCGTCGAGCGCGATCCGCGCCTCCGCGATCATGCGCTCGATTTCGCGGCGCGACGCGATGCCGGCGCGGGCCAGCAGCTTGGCGATACGTTGCGGCTCATCCTTGCCGGTCGCGGCGGCGGCGGCGCGGGCGGGATGAGGATTGGCGGGCTGGGCCGGAGCGGGCGCCTTGCGACGCTTCGGCCAGCGCGGGCCATCTCCCTGGCCAGGCCCCTTGCCCCGCGCGCCGGACGCGCCTCTTCCGCCTGGCCGAGCCGGTCCCGTCTTGCCGGGTCCAGATTTTTTCGGCGGTTCCAAGCGACGCCTTCCTTTTAGCGAACGGGCGCCGCTCCCATATCGGCGGCGCAATGAATATGACGAACGGTGCCGAGCCGACGCCCATGCGAAGGCCGGACCACTTGCGCCCGGGATACGGGAGTGCGAGCCGGGCGTTGGCGGTTGCATGGCGGAATCAGGGCGGAACGGCAATGCTTTTCGGACGGGACAAGGCTGACGATACCAAGAGCCGCTCCCGGATTCGCCGAGTGCTCGTGGTCGAGGACGAGCCGCTGATCGCCTTTGACAATGAACATGCGCTGGAGGCGGCGGGATATAGCGTCGCTGCGACCGTCGAGGATTATGACCATGCCGCCGCGGTGATCGATGCAGGTGGCATCGACCTGCTGGTTGCGGATGTCGCACTGCATGGCCAGAAAACCGGCATAGACCTGGCCGCCTACGCGCTCGACCTTGGTCTGCCAGTGCTGTTCGTCACCGGCAGCTGTCCGGCCCAGGCGCGGCATTTGGCGATCGGATGCCTTGCCAAGCCCTATGCCTCGCGCGATCTGGTGCTGGCCATCCGTGCCGTGGACGCTGTCCTGCGCGGCCGCGCGCCCCGGCGTATGCCGCCGGGCCTGACCCTGTTTGCCGACCCTGCCTGACCGGCAGCTTGCCTCCTGTGCATTTGGCCATATGGTGAAGGCAATTTTGGGGGCAGTGGGCAGATGAGCGAAACAATCGAGGGCCGGACAAGCTGGCTCGACGCCGTGAAGCCCTATGCCCAGAAAGGACCGCTGGCCGCCTTCTTCCTCGGCATATCGTCCGGCTTTCCCTACGCGATGATCGGCGCGACGCTGACGACGCGGCTGGCGCAGGACGGGATCGACAAGAAGGCGGTGACCGCCTTCACGCTCGCATTCCTGGTCTATAATCTCAAATGGCTGTGGGCCTGGGTGGTCGATGGCGTGCGCCTGCCGGTGCTTGGCCGGCTGGGGCAGCGCGTGTCCTGGATGCTGCTGGCCGGCGCTCTGGTGATGGCGGCGGTCGCCCATCTCGCGCTGGTCGATCCGGGGACGAGCCTGCTCCAGACCGCCTATGCCGCGATCCTGGTGGGCGCGGCCGGCGCGACGTTCGACATCGTCATTGACGCCTACCGCATCGAGCAACTGAAACCGGAGCAGCTCGGCGTCGGATCGGGCATGTCGCAATATGGCTGGCGCATCGGGTCGGTCGCGGCGGGAGCGCTGGCGCTGGTGCTGGCCGCGCGGATCGGATGGCAGGGGGCCTATCTCGCCTGCGCCGTCTTCGCGCTGCCGGCGATGCTGACCGCGCTGGTGCTGGGCGAGCCGGAGCGGCACCGCGAGCCGACCACGCGAAGGGGCCTGGGCGAAGTAGGGCGCTCGATCGCGGGGCCTCTGCTCGAATTTTTCCGCCGGCGCGGCGCCTTTCTCGTGCTGCTGTTCATCCTGCTGCACAAGATCGGCGACACGCTCGCCAACCTCACCTTCCGCCTGCTGTTCGACGATATGGGCTACAGCAATGACGAGATCGCGATCTACGATATCGGCATCGGCTTCTGGGCCTATCTGATCGGCATCTTCATCGGCGGCATCCTCTATGCGCGACTGGGGATGAAGCGGTCCGTGCTGCTCAGCCTTGTTCTTATGGGGGTTTCCAATTTCAGCTTCGCGCTGCTGGCGGCGGTGGGCAAGAGCAACTGGGGCATGGCCGGTGCGATCGGCTTCGAGAATATCGCGAGCGGCATCGGCGGGGTGACGGTGGTCGCCTATTTCTCCGCGCTGTGCGACCTGCGCTTCACGGCGGCGCAATATGCGCTGATCTCCGCCGCGGCGAGCATCGTCGGGCGCTTCCTGACGGGGACGACGGCGGGCGCGATGATCGAGGGGTTCGGCTATGTGAACTTCTATCTCATTACCACGCTCGTCGCCCTGCCGGGCATATTGCTGTTCTGGCTGATGATGCGGGCGGGGCTGATCGACGCCAGCGTGGGTACTGCGGCAACCGACGGGGGTGACGGACAAACCAGTCCGTGACACCCCCGTGACACCTCGCGTGCTGGCGCGGAATCACGGGGCAATCGGCAGCATCAGAACTCGATGTCGAGTTCCTCCATCTCGTCGGGCTCGGCCCGCGCCTTTTCGATCCAGTCGCGCATCAGCGGCCAGCTGTTGATCGTTTCGCAATAGGCGGCCGATGCGGCGGATACCGGCACCGCATAGGTCAGGAAGCGCTGCGCCACCGGCGCGAACATCGCGTCCGCAACGGTCGGCTTCGCGCCGAACAGCCAGGGGCCGCCATAGGCCTGCAGGCATTCCCCCCATATCGTTTCGATTCGATCGATGTCGGCCTTCGCGCCCGAGAAAATCGGAAACTTCTCGTGCCGGACCTTCAGGTTCATCGGCAGGGCAGAGCGCAGATTGGCGAATCCCGAATGGATCTCACCCGACACGGAACGGCAATGGGCGCGGACGATTCGCTCATCGGGATACATGCCGGCCTGGGGGTAGAGCTCGTGCAGATATTCCGCGATCGCCAGCGTGTCCCATACGCTGGCCCCTTCGTGGGTCAGGCGCGGGACGAGCACCGATGGCGACAGCAACAGCAGTTCCGCACGGCTTTCCGCGTCATCAAGCCCCAGCATCAGCTCTTCGACCTGGAGTCCCGCGAGCCGGCACAGCAGCCATCCGCGCAGCGACCAGGAGGAATAATTTTTGCTCGAAAGCGTGAGTTGTGCGGTTGCCATGGCATTCCTTCACTTGTGTGCGCCCAATTCATGATGCAGTGCAGCATGGAATATTTTGTATACAAGCATACATAAGGCCGAATCGGGCCGGAGGATCAAGACGCTTTGTTCGGGAACAGATGGATGCTCTATCGCGGATACCAGGCATGGAACGATATGCTCGCTCCTGCGCGCCTCGGCGCGCGGGTCGCACTGAGCCTGCGCGACAGCATGGGGCCGGTGGCGGACTGGCCGATGCCGCGCCGGATGTTCGCGCTGATGGACGTTTTTCAGGGCGCGCGGCTCACGCATCACCGTCCGGGCTATGGCATCGATTCGGTCCAGAGCGGCAATGCAGAGGTTGCGGTGCGCGAAGAGGTGATGCTGGACATGCCTTTCGGCAACCTGCTCCATTTTGCGAAGGATGATGTCCAGGCGCCCCAGCCCCGCGTCCTGGTCGTGGCCCCCATGTCGGGGCATTTCGCGACGCTGCTGCGCAGCACGGTCCTGACGCTGCTGCGCGACCATGACGTTTATATCACCGACTGGAAGAATGCCCGAGACGTGCCGATGAGCGCGGGCCGCTTCGGGTTCGAGGATTATGTCGATTATGTGATCACTTTCTTCCAGGAGATGGGTCCCGGCGCGCACCTCCTGTCGGTATGTCAGCCCTGCGTGCCCGCGCTCGCCGCCGTGGCTTTGATGGCGGAAGACAAGGACCCGGCGACGCCGCGGTCGATGACGCTGATGGGCGGGCCGATCGACACCCGCGTCGCGCCGACCGTGGTCAACGAACTGTCCAATGAAAAGCCGCTCGAATGGTTCGAGAAGAACCTGATAACGACCGTGCCGCTGCGCTATCCGGGGCGGGGGCGAGCGGTCTATCCGGGCTTCCTGCAGCTGGCCGCGTTCGTTTCCATGAACATGGAAAGGCATGGTGCGCAACATCGCGAGCTGTACCAGCTGCTGGCCGACGGCGACGATGTCGGCGCCGACAAGATCAAGACCTTCTATGACGAATATTTCGCCGTGCTGGACATGACCAAGGAATTTTATCTGGAAACGGTGGACCGCGTTTTCCAGCGGACGCTGCTGGCCAAGGGCGAGCTGATGCACCGGGGCCGGCTGGTCAATCCGGGTGCGATCAAGCGGACGGCGCTGCTGACGGTGGAAGGAGAGCGCGACGATGTCTGCGCGGTGGGCCAGACGGCGGCTGCCCATGCGCTCTGTTCGGGGCTGCGTCCGCATCTGAAGCGGCACCATCTGCAACCGGGCGTCGGCCATTATGGCGTGTTTTCCGGTAGCAAATGGGAAAAGCAGGTCTACCCGCAGGTTCGGAACCTGATCCTGGCGATGAATTGAGGCGCTACCGCTCCGACGGCTGACGGGCTGTCAGGCCTCCGGCCGGGTCCATATCCAGCTGCCGCCGATCAGTGCAGCGGCAATCGGCAGCAGCAACCAGGGCCATGGCGACACGATCATTGCCAGCACCACCGAGAAGGCGAAAGCGGCCAGCGCCGCCCTCTTGCCGCGACGGCTGATCGCACCATGCTCGCGCCAGCGGCGGATATGGGGGCCGAAATGGCGATGATGGAGCAGCTTCGCTTCGAGGCGCGGGCTCGAGCGAGCGAAGCAGAAGGCGGCGAGGATCATGAAGGGGACCGTGGGCAGCAGGGGCAGGAACGCGCCGATCGTGCCGAGAGCGACCGAAAGCAGGCCGGCGGCGAGGTAGAAGGACCGGCGCAGGTTCATCCGGCCGGCAGTTTCAACCGCACCAGCAGCCCGCCAAGATCCTCGCTTTCCTCCAGTGTCACACTGCCGCCGTAGATTTCTGCCACATCGCGGACGATGGCGAGGCCAAGGCCAGTGCCGGGCTTGCTCGAATCGAGCCGGGCGCCGCGGTCGAATATCTTGCTGCGTTCGGCCTCGGGGATGCCGGCTCCGTCATCCTCGACCAATATCTCGACATCGTCGCCGGACCGCCCGACCGTGGCGAAAACGCTGCCGCCGCCATATTTGACCGCATTTTCGATGAGGTTGCCCAGCAACTCGTCCAGGTCCTGCCGCTCGACCCGCGCCACGGCGGTCTTGTCGCCGTCCATGTCGATCCGGGCGTCCGGATAGAGCCGCTGCACCGCGCGCTCCACTGCCTGCAGGCTTGGCCAGATGTCGGCCCGGCTCTGCGCCGCGCCACGCCGCCCGACGGCGCGGGCGCGTGCCAGATGATGGTCAACCTGGCGGCGCATCGTCGTCGCCTCGCGCACAACGGTTTCGCCAAGGTCGGGCGACTGGGCGGTGGCTGCGTTCATGATGACCGTGAGGGGCGTCTTGAGCGCATGAGCGAGATTGCCGGCATGGGTCCGCGCCTCCTCGGCCTGGCGCTCATTATGGGCGAGCAGGGCGTTCAACTCCTCGACCATCGGAAGCACTTCGGCCGGCATGGGCGAAGTGATGCGCGTTTCCTCGCCCGCCCGCATCCGCACGATTTCGCGGCGGACCTTGCGGAGCGGGCGTAGGCCGTAGAGCGTCTGCAGTGCCGCGAGCGCGATCAGCCCAAGTGCGAGGACCGCGAAACTGTAGAACAGGGTCGATCGTAGCGCGCCGATCTGCGCGTCGAGCCCGGAGCGCGCCTGCGCCACCATGAACATCCAGTGCGTCTTCGCGCCTGGCAATATGATCGTGCGCTCTATGATGCGCAGCGGTTCGCCGCGAAACTGACGGCTGTCATATATGTGCGTACCCTTGTCCCTATGGTCGGCATTGACCTTGAGTGCGCGGTCCCAGAGCGAGCGGGAGCGCCAGTCCTCATGCCCTTTCGCGCTGATCTGGTAGTAGATGCCGCTATTGGGCTCCATGAAGCGCTGGTCCGCGAGCGGGCGGTTGAACAATACTTCGCCGTCGGGGCCGATTTCCGCCGAGGCGATCATCGCGGTCAGCACATAGTTCATGCCGTCGTCGAAATTGCGGGTCACCGCGTCGGTCAGCAGCCGGTCGAGCGCCACGCCGCCCACGAGCAGCAGCAGGCTGATCCACAGCGCCGCGATGCCGATCATGCGGCGTGACAGCGAGCCGGTGCAACGGACGGGAGGAGGCGCGGCGCTGCTCACAGGACTCCGTTCACCCCGAGCTTGTCGACGGGCTGCACCGTCCTAACCGGAAGAGCAGGGCTTCGACAGGATTGGCCCGAACGGAAGGGGCGATGCTCAGCGCCCTGGCTCGTCCAGACTGTAGCCAAGGCCGCGGATGGTGGTGATGACGTCGGCGCCGAGCTTCTTGCGGATGCGCGTCACGAAAACCTCGATCGTGTTCGAATCTCGGTCGAAATCCTGATCGTAAATATGCTCGATCAGCTCGGTGCGGCTGACGACCTTGCCCTTGTGGTGGAGCAGGTAAGACAGAAGCTTATATTCCTGCGCGGTCAGCTTTACCGGTTCGCCGTTCAGCGTGACCTTGCCCGAGCGCGTGTCGAGACGGACGTCGCCAGCAATCAGCTCGCTCGACGCATTGCCCGATGCGCGGCGGATGAGCGCGCGGAGGCGGGCGATCAGTTCCTCGCTCTGGAACGGCTTGGCGAGATAGTCGTCGGCGCCCGCGTCCAGGCCAGCCACCTTGTCCGACCAGCTGTCGCGCGCGGTCAGCACCAGCACGGGAAAGGTCTTGCCCTCCTTGCGCCAACGGTCGAGCACGGTCAGCCCGTCGATCGTCGGCAGACCGAGATCGAGCACGACGGCATCGTAATTTTCGGTCGAGCCCATGAAATGGCCGTCCTCGCCATCGTCGGCCAGGTCCACCGCATAGCCGGCGCCTTCCAGAGTGTTGCGAAGCTGCTTGCCCAGGCTCGGTTCGTCTTCCACGATCAGCAGGCGCATTTTCTCTTCTCCAGCCCTTTACTGCGCTCAGCGCGCCCAGCCGGTGATATCGCCGGTCCTGCCGTCGGCATCAACCCAAACCACCTTGCCGTCCCTCAGATATTTCAGCCGATAGCGGTTGGACTGCGCGTTGAATTCGCTGCCAAGGTAAGTGGCGCCACTCATCTGGGAATCAACGCGCCGCTTGATGGTGGAAAAAGGCATTCCTCCGTCCAGCATCGACCGGCGCGCCGCATCCTGGTCACCCCGCCGCCCGCCCGGCTCCGCGCCGGCCATGGCGGGCGAGAGCAAAGTCAGGGCGAGGGCAAGGGCGACGGCGTTGTTCAACATCTTCATGGGGAGATGGCATAGGCGGAGCGCATTGAACAGCCGCTGAATGCCACCGGGCCTCATCAGCGCCACCGCCCGGCCGGCTCACTTCTCTAGCGCATATTGCACGGTCAGCGTCACCGAAGCGGCGACCTGGCCCGGCTCTACCGGGGTGGAGGCGTCCTTGAAGCGCGCAGCGCTGACCATCATTGGCATGGGAGGCGTCCCGCCGCTGTTGTTTTCCGCGATCGACACCAGCCGGGCGGTACGGAAGCCGGCGGCCTGGGCATAATAATCGGCCTGCGCCTTGGCGGTCCTCAGCGCCTGGCCGCGCGCCTGCACTAGCAGGGGGGCGGGGTCGTCGATGGAAAAGCTGGGGCCCGACAGGCTCGTGGCGCCCGCCGCGACCATGGCGTCGAGCAGGGTGCCGACCTTCTTCACGTCGCGCAGCTTCACGGTCAGCTGGTTCGACGCCTCGTAGCCGATGAAGCGCGGCGTGGATGGCTGGCCCTCGCGGTTGCTATAGTCATATTGGGCAGACAGGTTGATGCCGCCGGTCTGGATGTCCTTCTTGGCGATGCCGGCCTTGGCAAGCGCCGCGATCAGTCTGTCCATCTGCGCCGCATTGTCCTTCATCGCCTGCGCGGCGGTCGGCGCCCGGGTCTGGACGCCCGTGCCGACGGTCGCCAGGTCGGGCGTTGCCTCCACGCTTTCGGTGACGCTGAGCGTCACGACGGGCGCAGTCTCCGCAATGGTCACGGCGGTCTGGGCAGCAGCGGCGGCCGGAACAGCAGCGGCAGCGAGTGTTATCAGGGCAAGGGCGGATTTCATGGGCATAACTCTCCTGTGGATGTGCCGATATTTGTAACGGCTGCGATGAACGGATGCTGATGCACGTTGAAAGCCGCGAGACAGGTTTCGGTTGCACGCAAAAGGGCCGCCCGGCGAATGACGGGCG
>JBEVME010000019.1:0-3585 GCA_040508785.1 Sphingobium sp. | reverse complement strand
AGATCAGTGCCGCATTCGTTCGCATCAATGACCGACTTTCAGGAGCGGTCGACATACCTCTGTTATTCGAATTGGAGACATTAATGCGCGCACTATGCTGGCACGGCAGGGGCGACGTCCGCGTCGACACGGTACCAGATCCCAAAATCCAGCATCCGCGCGACGCGATCATTCGGATCACGGCCTGCGCCATTTGCGGCTCCGACTTGCACCTGCTCGACGGCTACCAGCCGACGATGGAAGCGGGCGACATCCTCGGCCACGAGAACATGGGCGAGGTCGTGGCGCTCGGTTCTGAGGTGACCAACCTCAGGATCGGCGATCGCGTCGTGGTGCCGTTCACGATCAGCTGCGGTGACTGCTGGTTCTGCCGCAAGGGTCTGTTCGCCGCCTGCGACCGGACCAACCCCAATGCGGAGATGGCCGCCAAGGCGATGGGGCACTCGCCCGCCGGCCTGTTCGGCTTCAGCCACATGCTGGGCGGCTATTGCGGCGGCCAGGCCGAGTACCTCCGCGTGCCGATGGCCGATATAGGCCCGATCAAGATCCCCGACAGCGTCACCGACGAACAGGCGCTGTTCCTCTCCGACATCTTCCCGACCGGCTACATGGCCGCCGAGAACGCGCAGATAGAGCACGGCGACACCGTCGCGATCTGGGGCTGCGGCCCGGTCGGACAGTTCGCGATCCGCTCCGCGCTGATGATGGGCGCTGGGCGCGTGATCGCGATCGACGAGGTGCCCGAGCGCCTCGCCATGGCTGAGGCCGGCGGCGCCGAGACGATCAACTTCGCCGAGACCGACGTCTACGACGAGCTGCAGGCGCGGACGAAGGGACGCGGCCCCGACAGCTGCATCGACGCCGTCGGCTGCGAGGCGGCCGCCCACGGCGCGGCGGATGCCGTCATGGACAAGGTAAAGGCCAGCCTGATGCTCGCCACCGATCGCGTCCACGTTTTGCGGCAGGCGATCATGAGCTGCCGCAAGGGTGGCACAGTCTCCGTTCCCGGCGTCTATGTCGGGATGGGCGACAAGCTCCCGATCGGTGCGGCGATGAACAAGGGGCTGACGATCAAGCTCGGCCAGACCCACGTCCAGCGCTACACCAAGCCGCTGCTGGACAAGATCGTGGCCGGCGAGATCGACCCGAGCTTCGTCATCACCCATCCGGCCAGCCTCGAGGACGCGCCCGAAATGTATGCCAAATTCCGCGACAAGGAGGACGGCGTCATCAAGGTGGTGATGCGCCCGCACGGCTGAGCCGCGCATCCCGGATCAGGAGAACGTCGTGTCGGACCAGTCAAAGAAGCGTCGGCAACACGACGGTGCTCCTCTATCGGCGAAGGTAGGAACGCGGGCCGTGCCGGCGGCGGGCCTGGCGATACTGATCGCCGGCTCCTTGGCGGTCTGGCTGCGCTCGCGCCGCCCCCAGCCCACCATCGACGCTCAAACGGCGCGGCGCCTTTCCCCGCGGAGCGAGCTAGCGGATCGTCCCGCAGCTTCCGCTTCAGACATCGTCATTGGGGAGCGGGTCGATGCGCGTTTATCATCTTAACTGCGGAACCTGCTGCCCGGCCGGCGGCAGGCTGTTCGACGGCAGCAGTGACGGTCCGCTCGGTCACCTCGTGTGCCACTGCCTGCTGATCGAAAGCGATGCTGGGCTGATCCTGGTCGATACCGGCTTCGGCACCCGCGACATCGATCATCCGCACCGCCGGCTGTCGGAGTTCTTCCTCAAGCTTAACAACATCCAGCTCCGTCCCGAGGAAACCGCCATCGCGCAGGTACGCGCGCTCGGCTTCTCCCCCGCGGACGTGCGCCATATCGTGGTGACCCACCTCGACTTCGACCATGCCGGCGGCATCGAGGATTTCCCGAACGCCACCGTCCATCTCACCGCGCGCGAGAAGGAAGTCGCCGATGGCCGCCGCGGCGGCACGTTCGTCGGCACGCGGCGCTACCGCCCCACGCAGTGGAACGACGTGTCGGACTGGCGCCTCTATCCGCTCGGCGGCGGCGAGCCGTGGATGGGGTTCGATGCGGTACGCGACCTCGACGGACTGCCGCCCGAGATTCTGCTCGTGCCGCTCGCGGGCCACACCTGGGGACATAGTGGGGTGGCGGTACGGGAGAACGACGGCAATTGGCTGCTGCATGCCGCCGACGCCTATTTCTACCGTGGCGAGATCGGATCGGAGACGTATCGCTGCCCGCCCGGTCTCCGCGGCTATCAGCGGCTTATGGAGGTCGATCGTGGAGCCCGCCTGAGCAATCAGGCCCGGTTGCGCAAGCTCTCGATCGATCGGACCGACGTGCGCATCTTCTGCGCGCATGATGCCGTCGAATTCGAGCTTCTCGCGGGCAAGGCTTCGTGAGGCGTTCAGCACCGGGAGCGCTGCATAGGCAGCTGACGCGATGCCTCCCGGTGTGGGGCCCATGCACGGACCGTGCTCGTTGAGCCATTCCAGGTAACCAGAGCGAGACGAGATGCATCAGATCAACCGCGGCACCGGCCGCAAATTGCTGCTTGTCCACGGTCTGGGCGGAAGTTGGCGATCGTGGAGCACCATTCTGGATGCGCTCAGCGCCCGTCGAACGGTGATCGCGATCGACCTGCCCGGACATGGCGCGACCCCGGCGCAACATGATAGCGGGACCTTCGACGGCCTGGTCGGCAGCGTCCAGCGCTATATCGTAGAGAACCACCTCGCCGGGATCGATGTCGTCGGCAGTTCGATGGGCGCGCGGATGGTGCTCGAACTTGCCCGGCGCGGCGGCGTCGGCAATGTCGTCGCGCTCGACCCGGGCGGGTTCTGGCGGGGTTGGGAGCGCACCTTCTTCAAGACCACGATCGGCGTTTCGGGCCGCCTGTTGCGGGCGATCCGACCCGGCCTGCCGATGCTAAGCCGTAATGCGGCGTCGCGCAGCGCGCTACTGGCCCAATTGTCCGCGCACCCGTGGGCGCTCGATCCGCAGATCGTCGCGACAGAGCTGATGGGTCTCAGTACGACACCGACCTTCGACGCGCTGGTCCATGACCTTGCGATCGAACCCGAGCAAATCGGGCCAGCTGCCGATGGCACCGGCCGGATCGTGATCGGGTGGGGCAAGCATGACAGGCTCTGTCTGCCGAGGCAGGCGGCGCGCGCGCAGGCTGCGTTTCCGTCCGCAGAACTGCACTGGTTCGAGTCCAGCGGCCACTTTCCGATGTGGGACATGCCGGAGGAGACGGTCGAAGTCATCCTCGGCGCTACGCAGTAGGAAGGATCAGTTAGGCCGGCCAGGCTGCCTGAAGCTTGAACAGGCATCGCCGCCCACTCCTCGTCCCGCTGATTGCTCGTAGTCTTGGTGCAGTACGACCCATAAGTCGCCATTCAGCCTGCTCCGCCCCCTTCCCAACTCCGGTCATTCATTAATGTGCTTCGTTATCAAACTGCGGCGGCGGGTGCGGGTACGAAGGGCGCGAAGTGGGACTTAACTGCCGGGCCTAAGCTGATTGGGGAAGATCAGGTTACGCTGGAACCGGCCATTCCCACCCTATGGATGCCGCCGGGAGCCACTACGCCAATTGTTGCCATTCGACCGA
>JBEVME010000003.1:0-3169 GCA_040508785.1 Sphingobium sp. | reverse complement strand
CCCGATAATGGTGCCTATGCCTATGGCGAAGGTTCCCGGTGCCTCAGCAACGAAGGCGGCAAGGCAGCCTTTCTGGCGGCAGTGCAGGCCGCGAATATTCCGGAGGGCGAGCGTCGCGCGCTTGCCCTCCGGCGCACCGCGCTGGAACCCGACTGCGCGGGTGCCGCTGGCTTGGCAGGCGATCCATTGGCGGACAAGCGGTCGGAGGAAGGCCGCGCATGGGGAGCCTATCTGGAAGGCGCGGAGGCTTTCTATGGCGCCACCTACGACAAGGCGCGGACGCAGTTCGAGAGCCTGAAGGCAGCGCGCAATCCCTGGCTGCGGGAAACCGCGCTCTACATGATCGGCCGCGTCGAACTGAACCGGGCGCAGGTCGATGCCTATGACGAGTATGGCGACCGCAAGCAGGACCAGCCGATCGACTCGCAACGGATCCGTGCGGCCGACGAAGGCCTGCGCGACTATCTCAAGGCTTACCCCAAAGGCATCTACGCGGCTTCCGCGCGCGGGCTGCTGCGGCGGGTCTACTGGCTGGCGGGCGATCATGCCAGTCTGTCGGGCGAATATGCCTTGCTCTTCTCCAATCCCTTGCCCGGACTTGATGACGGACGCCTCGCCGAAGAGATTGACGACAAGCTGCTTTCCGCCATCGACGCCTCCAATGTGAGCGATCCCATGCTTCTCGCGGTCTCCGACCTGCAGAACATGCGTAAGGCCGAGCATGACTATGATGAGGGCTGTTGCGGCGAGCCGATCGCCGCCGCTGCGCTGGATGCGCAGCGGCTCGCCTTCGCGAAGATGCCCGCCCTGTTCGACTATCTGCGCGCCGCCCGCGCCTGGTATGTGGACGCCAGCCCGGCGAACGTGCTGCAACTCATCCCCGACGCGGCGCGTCAGTCGCGCTTCACCGCTATCGAGTTCAGCCGCCAGATGCTGCGCGGCATCGCACTGGAAGCGATCAAGGATCGCAATGCGAGAGGGTTCTGGATCGAGATGTTGCCGGGCGCAAAGATGCCCTGGCAGCGCGCTGCCGTCGAACTGGCGATTGCGCTGCACGACGAACGCGCGGGGGCTCTGGCCAGGATATTCGAGGCGGGTTCGCCCGTCGAGACCGCGTCGATCCGTGAAATCCTGCTCATCAACATCGCCGATGCCGGGTTGCTGCGCCAACAGGCAAAGGACGGGCGCGTGCCCCGGCACGAGCGCGACGTGGCGCTTTTCACCCTGCTCTACAAATCGGTCAGCCGCGGTCAGTACCGCGCCTTCGTCGATGACCTGGCGCTCGTTCCTGCCGGTGCTTCGACCGACAATGCCTATTGGTCGCTGCGAGAGGCGGAGAAGCCACCACTGGGTCTCTTCACGCGCCCTCCGAGCCTTGGCGACTACGGCTGTCCGCCACTGCGCACGACGGCGACCCAGCTCTCGGCGAACGCGCGCGACAGCAGGGCGCGGCTATGCCTCGCCGATTTCATGCGCGCCAACGGCTTCGATGGCATCGGCATCGATACGCAGCCGACCGGCGATCAGCTGGGCAGCATGCCGACGCTGTTCGCAGGATCACCCTATTCCCGGCTGGAGGTGTACAAGACGATCATTGCCGATCCCGTGGCGACCGCAGCCGACAAGGCCTATGCGCTGTATCGCGCCGTCAACTGCTACGGGCCGTCGGGCAACAACAGCTGCGGCGGGGCCGAAGTGAGCAAGGAGGTCCGCCGCGCCTGGTACCTGCAATTGAAGAAGGACTATCCGCAATCGCGCTGGGCCGGGCAGCTGCGCTACTATTGGTAGCCCCGCGCATCCGCATGGCGCTGGCCCTGCTGATACTGGGCATTGCGATGCCGACCGCCGTCGCCGCGCCGCTGCCGGTCGACGCGGCGGACCATGACGCCTTCTGGCTATGGGCCGGCGTCCGGCCTCAGCCGGTGCTCGGGCGGGCGAGGACGCTCTACATCCTGCAGGGTGAGGTCACGGCCCGCCGCCCCGTCCGCCTCCTGTCGCAGCGTCCGGCGATTCCCCGGATAGGCGGCGCTGATGTCTGGCTGGTGGTCCGGGTCGAAACACTGGAATGGCCACCCGCCGTCTACAACCATCTACTCGCACAATTGCGCCGCTGGCGCGCTGCGGGCAACCAGGTCGTTGGTGTGCAGATCGATTTCGACGCTGCCACCCGCCATCTGGAGGGCTACGCATCCTTTCTGCGAGACCTGCGCGCGCGACTGCCGGCCGATGCCCGGCTCGGGGTAACCGGACTGCTGGACTGGAGCGCCAACGGCGATCCCGCCGGGTTGGAGGCACTCGGCGGCACCGTGGATGAGATCGTCCTGCAAATCTATCAGGGGCGGCGCGTGATACCGGGCTATGCGACCTATCTCGCGCGGCTCGATCGACTAGCGATCCCCTTCAAGATCGGACTGCTACAGGGGGGCGAGTGGGAAGCGCCTGTCGCCCTGCCTGGCCACCCCTGGTTCCGGGGCTATGTCGTCTTTCTGCAGAACCCACGCTGAGCAGGGGCGCAGCAACAAGGGCGCGGCCTTTCGACCGCGCCCCGTCATTGCGTCCTCCGCCGATCAGGCGGCATCGCGTTCCTTGGCGGTGATGTCGATCAGCTGACCGCCGTTGATGGCGATCTTCTTCGGCTTCATCGCCTCTGGAATTTCGCGTACCAGCTCGATCGTCAGGAGGCCGTCGGCCAGATCGGCCTTTTCAACCCGCACGAAGTCGGCCAGCTCGAAGCGCCGCTCGAAGCTGCGGTTGGCGATGCCGACATGCAGGAACTTGGCGCGATCGCCCGGCTGCGTATCTTCCTTGCGGCCGGTCACCTGCAACAGGTTCTGCTGCGCCGTGATGTCGATCTCATCGGAGCGGAAGCCCGCAATGGCCAACGTGACGCGATAGCGATCTTCCGAAAGGCGCTCGATGTTGAAGGGCGGGTAATTGTCGCCCTGCGCCGCGCGCGCATTATTCTCGATCAGGTCGAACAGCCGGTCGAAGCCGACGGTGGAACGGCGATAGGGGGTAAGGTCAAAACCACGCATTGTCATAATCTCCCAACGAGCAGAATGAACATGCCGAACCCGAAAAGCGGCGCCCGGCGATACTTTGTCCGACCCCTTCAGGCGGCCGGACGCGCTTGATATGGTTGGGCAAATGTGCGTTTCAAGGCATTCCG
>JBEVME010000022.1:0-6018 GCA_040508785.1 Sphingobium sp. | reverse complement strand
CCGTCAGTACATCGCAACCGAGCGTGCCGGTGAGACCCGTCACCATTTTTTCCTCGACCAGACTGACATTGCCTTGCGGGTCAATGCGGCCCAGGCTCACATAGGCCTGACCGTCCAGATAGACCGGTCCGCCGCCGTTGCGATAGGGCGCCACCCCCAGCTTCATCGCGCAATTACCGAACAGAAAATGCTCGCCATCGGGCAGCATTTCCGCGCTTTCGGGATGCGTGCACCGGTCGATCCTGCCGATGAGGCGCAGATCGTGGGTTGCGGGGTCTGCGCTTGCGATCCATTGCGGCATGGGTCTTGGCTCTCCTGCTTTTGTTACCAGCCGGCGAGCAGCGCCGCGCGTTCGCGATGGACATTCACGCTGCCCAGCGCGCTGCGATCCGCCATGGCGCGCTTGAGGAACAGATGCGCGGGATGCTCCCAGGTGTAGCCGATGCCGCCATGCGCCTCGATCGCGTTGCGCGCGACCTGCACGGAGATGTCGGTGAGGTGCGCCTTGGCGAGCGCTGCCATGCGCGGCGCATCCTCCTGCTCCATGTCCCAGGCGTGGGCGGCATACCAGACGAGCGGGCGTGCGGGCTCCAGCTCCACCGACATGTCGGCGAGCTGATGCTTGAGCGCCTGGAAGGAGCCGATGAGCTGGCCATATTGCTTGCGCTCCTTGGCATAATCGAGCGCGCGGGCCTGGATGGCGCTGGCCGCGCCCAGCGCGTCGGCGGCTATGGTGATGCACAGCGCATCGAACAGGCGCCCGGCGAGCGCGGCATCGGTCGTCAGCACATCGGCCTGGGCTGCGTCGAAGGTCACCGCGAAAAGCGGCCGGGTGCGATCCAGCGTGTCGACCGGGGTCAATGTCGCGCCGCCCGCCTCGACGATAGCGAGCGATCCGTCCTTGCCGCCGACGATGAACAGGTCCGCGCTGTCCGCGCGCTCGACATAGAGCTTGGCGCCGGAGAGCGGCGCACCCGCCAGCGTCCAGTCGGCGGGCGACCAGCCGGTCTCTTCCGCCAGCGCGAAGGCCGCTTGCGCGCCCTCGCCCAGCAGCCTGGGCAGCCACTTGCCCTTTTGCGCCTCATCGCCCGCCGTCGCGATCAGCCAGGCAGCGAGAATGGAAGGCAGCACCGGCGCCGGCACGGCATAATGACCCGTCACTTCGGCGATCACGGTGGCAGTCAAGAGGTCGAGGCCAAGGCCACCATCCTCTTCCGGCACCATTGCGCCGGCCAGGCCCAGTTCCGCCACGGCAGACCATAGGCTGGCATCCAGATCGAGGTGGGCAACAGCCTCCACACCCTGGGCGCCGCCGAAACGTTCGCCGAAAAATTCGCTCAGCATGTCGCGCAGCGACTTCTGCTCGTCGGTCAGGTCGAAACGCATCGGTCAGTTCTCCGAACCCGAGCGCGGCAGCCCCAGGCCGCGTTCGGAAATGATGTTGCGCTGAATGTTCGACGTGCCGCCGGAAATGGCCTGGCCAAGCGACCCCAGCATCTGGTTCACCCAACGTTCGTCGCCGCCGCGATCCCTGCCCTGCTTGGGCGCGAGCAGCGCGTCGTCGCCGATGATTTCGGTCGACAGCTGGGCGACGCGGTGGAAGAAATTGGTGGTGGTGAGCTTGTTGACAAGGCCCAGGACGCCAGGGCTTTCATTGTTCGCCGCCAGCGTCTGCTGATAATAGCCTGCCCACAACTGGCTTTGCAGATAGCCTTCGATCTGGACGAGCGCGCTGCGAATGCGCGGGTCCTCGATCGCCGGCTTCCCGTCGATCTGGCGGCGCTGCGCCAGCTTCACCAGGCTGCGGAACATCGGCATGGTGCGGGTCGAGGAGCCGATATGGTTGCGCTCATGCTTGAGCGTGGAGCGCGACACGTTCCAGCCGTCGCCTCGCGGGCCGACCAGCATCGATGCGGGCGTGCGGACATCGTCCAGGAACACTTCGCAAAATTCGGTATCGCCGTTGATTTGCGTGATCGGGCGGACCGTCACGCCCGGCGCCTTCATGTCGAGCAGGATGTACGAAATGCCCTTATGCTTGGGCGCGTCCGGCTCGGTGCGCAGCAGCGCGAACATGTGCGTGGCGTACTGCGCCAGCGTGGTCCAGATCTTGTGGCCGTTGATGACCCACTCGTCGCCGACCAGTTCCGCGCGCGACGCGACCGAGGCAAGGTCGCTGCCCGATCCCGGCTCCGAATAGCCCTGCGCCCAGCGATATTCACCGGTCAGCGTCTTTTCGATGAACATGTCCTTCTGTTCATCGGTGCCCCATTCGATGAGGGTCGGCACGACCAGCGCCACGCCGTTGCCGGGCACTTCCATCGGTGCCCGCGCGGCGGCGAATTCTTCGCGGATGATCTGCGCGCGAATGACGTCGGGCGCTTGCTCGGACCCGCCATATCGGCGCGGCACGCCACGGTAGAGATAGCCCTCTTGCGTCGCCAGTCGACGGAAGCGGGTGACGATGGCGGGGTCCTTTTTATTTTCCGCAGGCGCCCACTGCTCTGCAAGAAACGATCGCACGCGCTGCTGAAACGAGGTCTGCTCGTCAGTATATCGTAGGTCCATCGGTCGTTCGCCATTCCCAGCAAGGTGGATCGTGCCAACGCTTTAGGCGCGCCATACAGATATCTCAATAGGAAATCAGTCAAGCCGCGCCACTCCATTCCCAAGAGAGCATGGCATGGACGAGGAAAGGCCATGCCCTCCCCGGAGTGAACCGCTGATCGACGCCTGGTGTTGAGCTGGCGAATATGCGGCATCCGTGACCCGACGCAAGCCGTTTTGCGGCCGGCGCGCAGCGGATGGACGTGTTCGATCCTCACGATCGCGACCGGCATGGCGTCCCTCGCCAGCCGCATGGCAAGTGCGCCTTCCTTGCCCGGATCGCGACACCGGCGGCCTGAGCGGGATGCTTGCAATCCTGCTTGATGGAAGGGGCTTGGGTCCTCCATCAAGCGCCATCCTCAGGCCGATGCGGTCGTCACCAACTCGCGCAACGCGCGCTGGTCGACCTTCATCGACGGCGTGCGCGGCAGCGCATCCAGGCGATGGATCGAAACCGGCACCTGATAGGCGGTCAGCTTTTCCTTGAGGAAAGCCTTGAGCTCCGCCTCCGAGGGCACCTCCTGCCCCGATGCCGCGAGGAAGGCGGCGACCGGCACCTGGCCCAGCCGGTCGTCGGGCATGGCTATCACCGACGCCTCGCTCACGGCCGGATGGCTTTCGAGCGCGCGCACGACATCGTCGGGCTGTATCTTGAAGCCGCCGCGGATGATGACATTGTCGGCCCGGCCGGTGATCCAGAGGAACCCGTCTTCCGACATCTTCGCCAGGTCCGTCGTCCGCAGCCATTGCGTGCCGTCGCCGATCTGGCGCGACTTGAGTTCCAGAATGCCGATCTCGTTCGCGGGCACTTCCGCCCCCGTCTCGGCATCGATGACACGGCCCTGCACATTGGGGTTGAGCCGGCCGACGGCGCCGCGCCGATCGACCCGGTGGGCCTGGAAATCGGCGATCGTCCAGCCAGCGACGCCCCCGAATTCGGTCGCGCCGTAATTCTGGAGGACCGGGATGCCGTAGCGTTCGTAGAAAGCATCGGCCAGGTCGGGATCGAGCGGCGCCGTGCCGGTGCGGAACGCCTTGAGGGAAACCAGGTCTTCCTTGGGCACATTGGCGTCATAGACCATCTTGAGCGCGGCCGGCGGGGCGCTTGCCGCCTTGATGCCGTGGCGCCGCACCGCATCGCGGAAACCCTCGACCGTGAATTTGGGCAACAGCGCGCCGCTGCGCCCCGCCATCACCGCGTTCATCAGCGCCAGCAGCCCGCCGATATGGGAGAAGGGCGCCATCAGCAACTGCACGCCCTTGCGCAGCACCGGCGCATCGTCGGCCGAGCGGCCCTTTTCGAAGCGGGCGGCGGCGAAAACCGATTCCTCAAAACCGATGCGCTTCATCGCGATACGCTTGGGCGCGCCGGTGGTCCCGCTGGTCAGCATCTCCACCGCGACGCCTGGCGCCGTGTCGGTCGGCGCCGGGGCGGCGGTGCGTTGCTGCCGCACCTTGACGGGCGTTTCGGCGTCGCCGGTCAGTTCCAGCACGAGGCAAGCTGTATCGGCGAGCGCGGCTGCCACTTCGGGCGCATCCAGGTCGGTGGAGATGCCGGCCACGACGGGCGCCTGGGTCGAACGAATGTCGTCGGCCAGCTTGCTTGCCTGGAACATGGGATTGAGCGTCACGACGCAGCGGTCGCCGATCACCGCCAGCACCGCGGGCACCACCGCGCCATGGTTGCGCAACATCAGGCCGACGCGGCTGTCGGCGCCCAGGCCGTTGGAGTCGAGTATCGCATCGATCGCGCGATAGGCCCGCTCGATCTCTCCCCAGGTCGACCATATTCCGTCGAACTCGATCGCCGGGGCTGTCGCATCAAGCGCGAGGATCGCCTTGATCCGCTCCTTCAACTGGCTCACATCTGCTCTCCAAAAGCTCCAGCGAACGGCCTAATATCGGCAGTCGGACCTGTCCAGAGATATCTCAATTGGCGCCGCTAGAGCACGCCGCCGGAAGATCTCCCATCTTCACCGGTCATCCGATCTTTACGGATCAAAAGCGGCAAGGTGCATCCGCTTCAACAAACCCTCTTGTCATGGTGGCGCAAAGCGCCAATAGCGGTAGTTCTATCATTTATGGGAGGGCGTCATGACCGCTCAGGCGGACGGACTTGTGATCGGCAAGATTACCGACGAAGATATCGAAAAGATGCGCGCCCGGATCGGCTCGACCAATCCCACCCTGCGCAAAGGCTGGCTGACCTCGCCGCACAACGCCATCGCGTCGGCAGACGCGATCCGCCGCTGGGCTGTCGCCATCGGCGACGACAATCCGCTCTACATCGATCCGCGCCATGCCGACGCCAGCCGCTGGCAGGGCTCTGTCGCGCCTCCGGGTTTTGAATGGTCGACGGGCTGGGATCGATCCCCTTTCCCCGACAAGGCCCTGCAGGAAAAGAGCAAGGGCGCGTTGCGCGGCGTGCAGTTGTTCCACTCGGGCGCGGAATATCGCTTCTACCGCCCGATCCGGGAAGGCGACGAGATATTCAAGTCCGAATGGCTCGCCAGCGTCACGCCCAAGGAATCGAGCTACGGCAAACGCTCCGTGCTGGTCGACAACGCCAACAGCTTCTGGAACCAGCATGACGAAGTGCTGGTGACGAGCAACCGCTGGTTCGTGCACATCGAACGCGGCAGCTCCGGCAAGCCCAAGGAGAAAAAGGAGCAGGACGCCGCGCCCAGCTGGAGCGACGAGGAACTCGCGAAGATCGAGGCGGCCTACGACAATGAATATCGGCGGGGCGCCGACACCCTTTATATCGAAGATGTGAAGGTAGGCGACGAACTTCCCCCGATGGTCAAGGGGCCGCTCACGATCACCGACATCATCAACATGCATATGGGCGGCGGCTGGTTCACCTATGGCAATCCGCCGCTCAAGCTCGCCTACGAAAATCGCAAGCGGCTGCGCGGCTTCTATTCCCGCGACGACTATCGCAACTGGGATACGGTGCAGCGGGTCCACTGGGACAATGATCTGGCCCAGAAGGTCGGCGTGCAGCGCACCTACGATATCGGTCCGATGCGCTATGTCTTCGTCTGCCATTATCTGACGAACTGGATCGGCGACGACGCCTTCGTCCATCGCCTCCGCTACGAACTGCGCAACTTCAAATATATCGGCGACGTCACCTGGATGAGCGGCCGCATCACCCAGGTGCGCGACGACCCGGAACTGGGCCCGTTGATCGAGGTGGAGGTCACCGGCACCAACCAGCGCGGCCAGCAGAATATCACCGCCACCGCGACCATCCTGGTCGCCAGCCGAACCAAGGGTCTTGCCACGCTGCCCAAGAGCCCGTCACTGCCCGAATATCGTTCCGAAGGGAATCCCGATGAGCCTCGCCGCCGCTGAACCCCATATTCTGATCGAAGTCCTCGACAACGGGATCGGCCGCATCAGCTT
>JBEVME010000021.1:0-4501 GCA_040508785.1 Sphingobium sp. | reverse complement strand
GCCTGGGCGCAGAACCGCCGCGCCGTAACGGTCACGATCCAATACTGAGCGCGAGCAACAAGCCCGACTTGCAGTGAAAGGCCCGCCGGTTCCGTAACCGGCGGGCCTTCGTTCGGGCATCGCCCCTGCGCCGGCACAAAAGGAGGGCGTAGCGCCCCCGTCCGCTCATGCTCGGGCGATGACCTTAGAAGGTGTAGGCTATCTTCGCCTGGAGAATCGGATAGACCTTATAGTCATCCACATCGTCCTGAAGGCTCTGGCGCTCGACTTCCAGATCGGTCAGGCTCACGGTCCCGCTGGTCTCGGTCAGGGGATCGAGTTTGACCTTGCCTTGGAACAGCACACCGGCCTCGATGCCGAAGGACAGGCTGGAGTTGCGGGTGCCGGCCCAGCCGATCGTGAGCTGCGGCGCGAAATCCTTGACATGCGCGCGACCATAGACGGTCGTATCGACCAGCGTCTCCTCATCGCCGATTTCCGATCCCGCCGGGAAGAAGGCGTCGACGCTCGCCTTGTTCTTGTTGATGCGGGCGCCGCCGGAAACGAAAAAGGACCCGCCGAAAGGAAACACGTCCAGCATGACGCCCACTGACTTGAGTTTGACCGATGCGTCATATTTGGCGTCGTCGGAATCGAATTTCCCACCGACGCCCAGAAAGGTGGCGTTGCCGCGCACGGCGACATTGTCGTTCAGCCGATAAGAAGCCTCCGGGCCGATGCCCAGAGTGCCGCCAGTGAGGCCGACAGTCACGGGCTGCGCGAATGCAGGCACGGAAACGATCACCGTCAAACAGGAAGCGAGCGCCACAAGGCGAGATTTCATGATTTATTTCCCCAATTGGTACAGACTCGACCCATTACTTGCCCATGCCCCAACGGAACATCGCATTTCAATGAAATTATAAACTTATCATTAAATGTCATGCGCGGGATCAGGCGCAGTCCGGGCCGATCCACTTGCCGTCGGTGCGGGCCTTCATCTTCATCGACGTGCCCTGCGGACCGCCTTGCGTCTTCATGTCCATGTGCATTTCATAGCTTTCGGGCGAATAGCTGCCGGACATGACGGCGGTCATCGTGCCGCCCTGGGTCTTGCACGAAATCTGCCCGGTCAGCGCACCGTCGCTGGCATCGAAACCGCTATAGGTGCAATGCTTCGCCTCCTGGCCCGAAAACATCTTGCCGTCGGGATTCTCCGCCTCTTCCTTCGTCACGCAATATTTCATGTCGGTGCGCGTCATTGCGCTCTTCATCTGCTCCTTCATCTGCGGCGGCGCGCCGCCGGGCAGGCCCTCCATCTCCAGATCCTCGAGCGTGAAACTATTTTGCCACTGGCCGGGCCGCAGCTTCACCTTGGCCGCCTGCGCCTTGACCTCTTCCTTGCTCTGCGGGCCAGTGGACGGATCGACCGGCTGGTCGCTCTTTTCGCCACAGGCGGCGAGCAGTGTGATTGCACAGGCCAGCATCAGGACCATGTGGCGCATATCCGTTCTCCTCGTCACGTCGTTCCGACCGCCAACATAACAGGCGGGGAAGCGGAGCAAAAGCAAGACGCATGGTCAGCCGGAACCATGCTATGGAGCGACCATCACGGTTCCGATCCGAGCAACCCGTGACCGGGAGACGAAGCGCTCCCGCTCGCGTGAGGGGTTTTGTCATGGCAACAGCAGATCTTGCAGGGCGGGCGTCCGGAGTCCACATCAGCGCCTTGCCTTCGCGCCGCATCGATCCGCACCGCCTGCCCTATGACCGCGCGCGCTATCAGCCCGACGCGACGCGCGACCGGCCGCCGGTCGCCGGGCCTACATGAGCGACCGGATTGCCGTCATCGGGGCGGGGCATGTCGGCGCGGCGATCGCCTATGCGCTGATGTTGCGGGGCCTGTTCCCGGAAATCCTGCTGATCGATGCCGAGGAGGCATTGGCCGCGGCCGAAGCGGCGGACCTTTCGGATGCCAATGCGCTGGCGCGGCCGGCGCGCATCTTCGCCGGCAGTTACGCCGATGCGGCATCGGCGCGGATCGCGGTCCTGACCGCCGGGGCAGCAACACATGGGTCGGAAAGCCGGCTTTCGGTAGCATCGCGCAGCGCGGCGATCGTGCAGTCCTGCGTCGAAAAGCTCGCAGATGCGGGCTTTGACGGGATATTGGTGATTGCGGCAAATCCGGTCGACCTGATGGCTTGGGTCGCGCTGCGCCACGCCCGCCTGCCGTCCGCGCGGGTCATGGGCACCGGGACACTGCTGGACAGTTGCCGGTTGCGCCAGAATATTGCCGCCCGGCTCGGCGTGGCGCCTGCCGCGATCGAGGGCATTGTCGTTGGCGAGCATGGCGACAGCGAGGTCGCGCTCTGGTCGTCGATCAGGGTCGGTGGGCAGGTCGTTGAGCGGTTCGCACCCGGCGCGCTAGATGCCGGTCGGATCGCGAAGGAAGTCCGCGATGCGGGCTATGAAATCATAGCCGGCAAGGGCTTCACGTCTTTCGGTATCGCGACTGCGACAGTCCGCATCTGCGAGGCGATCGTCAGGGATGAGCGCGTGATCCTGCCGGTGTCTTCGCTGCTGACCGGGCAGCTGGGCATTTCCGACCTGTTTCTCAGCCTGCCATGCGTGGTCGGCGCTGGGGGGATCGAGCGACTCCTCATCCCAGATATGACCGAAGCCGAGAGGGCGGCGCTCCTCGAATCGGCGGCGGCCATCCGGCGCGCGATCACCAGCCTCGACGCCCAACCGATGCCGGCGAAAGGCGATTGCACCGCTGGCTAAAGGCCCCATATTCCCGCCATGGCCATCCAGATCAGAACCTCTCTCGCCGAGCCCGATACCGGCGAGAATTTCGTCCCCCACCGCCCCGCGCGGCCGGAAAAGACGGAGGGCGGCAAGGCGTTCAAGCTGGTCAGCGACTATGAACCCTCGGGCGACCAGCGCACCGCCATCCCCGAACTGGTGGAGCAGGCGCTGGCCGGTGAGCGCGACCAGGTGCTGCTGGGCGTCACTGGCTCCGGCAAGACCTTCACCATGGCCAAGGTGATCGAGGCGCTCCAGCGGCCCGCGCTGGTGCTGGCGCCCAACAAGATCCTCGCCGCGCAGCTTTACGGCGAGTTCAAGAGCTTCTTCCCCGAAAACGCGGTCGAATATTTCGTCAGTTATTATGACTATTACCAGCCCGAAGCCTATGTCGCGCGGTCCGACACCTATATCGAAAAGGAATCGAGCGTAAACGAGAGCATCGACCGGATGCGCCATTCGGCCACGCGCGCGCTGCTCGAACGGGACGACGTCATCATCGTCGCATCGGTATCCTGCCTCTACGGCATTGGATCGGTCGAAACCTATTCGGCGATGACCTTCAGCATGAAGAAGGGCGGGATCGAGGACCAGCGGGAGATCGTCCGCAAGCTGGTCGCGCTCCAGTACAAGCGCAATGACGCCGCCTTCGCGCGCGGCAATTTCCGCGTGAAGGGCGACAATCTGGAAATCTTCCCCTCGCATTACGAGGACACCGCCTGGCGCATCAGCTTCTTCGGCAACGAGATCGAGGCGATCGTCGAATTTGATCCGCTGACCGGCAAGAAGATCGCCAGCCTCGATTATGTAAAGGTCTTTCCCAACAGTCACCATGTCACCCCCGGCCCGACGCTGAAACAGGCGATGGAGGCGATTCGCCACGAACTGACCGAGCGGCTCAAGGAACTGGAGGGCGAGGGCAAGCTGCTGGAGGCGCAGCGGCTGGAACAGCGCACCAATTTCGACCTGGAGATGATCGCGGCGACGGGAAGCTGCGCGGGGATCGAGAATTACAGCCGCTTCCTGACCGGCCGCCTGCCCGGCGAGCCGCCGCCGACCCTGTTCGAATATATCCCCGAAAACGCGCTGCTCTTCGTCGACGAAAACCACCAGACCGTGCCGCAGATCGGCGCGATGTATAAGGGCGACTTCCGCCGCAAGGCGACCTTGGCCGAATACGGCTTCCGCCTGCCCTCCTGCATGGACAACCGGCCGCTGCGCTTTGAGGAATGGGACGCGATGCGGCCCCAGTCGGTGCATGTCTCGGCCACGCCCGGCGGCTGGGAGATGGACCAGACCGGCGGCGTCTTCACCGAGCAGGTCATCCGCCCCACCGGGCTGATCGACCCGCCGGTCGAGATCCGCCCCGCCAAGCACCAGGTCGCCGACCTGCTCGACGAGATCAAGGAGGTCACGGCGCAAGGCTACCGCACCTTGGTCACGGTGCTGACCAAGCGCATGGCCGAGGACCTCACCGAATACCTGCACGAGAACGGCGTGCGGGTGCGCTACATGCACTCCGACATCGACACCATCGAGCGCATCGAAATCCTGCGCGACCTCCGGCTCGGCGCCTTCGACGTGCTGGTCGGCATCAACCTTTTGCGCGAAGGCCTCGACATTCCCGAATGCGGTTTCGTAGCCATTCTCGACGCCGACAAGGAAGGTTTTTTGCGCTCCGAAACGTCGCTGATCCAGACCATCGGCCGCGCCGCCC
>JBEVME010000112.1:0-8178 GCA_040508785.1 Sphingobium sp. | reverse complement strand
CGTGACGAAGAAGGAGTCGCCCGCCGCCATCTCCAGCGGAACGCGCGTCGTCTCCGCGCCGATCGCGTAGGCGGCGGGCGTCATCGTTCCGGTGTCCGCGCGCCAGATCTCCGCCGCCTTGCCCGTCACGCGGAAGCCGGCGTCGAGGCGGAGCGGCCGATCGGTGCGGTTGGTGACGAAGTAGATGTCGCCACCCTCGACGCGGCGATGCGCGTAGAGCACGTCCGCCGGCGCGACGCCCGAGGCGAAATCGGGCGTGACGCCGAGCATGGCGAGCGCGACGTCCACGTCCCCGGTCGCGATCACGCGGCCCTTGCCCGCCTGCGTGACCGGCCCGCCGCCCCACAGCCGCGCAACGATGCGGCGATGCTCGGCGGCATCGTCGGCGAGGCCGGGGGAGGGAAGCGGGGGTAGCCCGGCCAGCGTCGCCCCCTGGCCCACGAGCACGTCGAGCCGCCGCAGCGTGGCGAGCGTCAGCGGTTGCGGCCGGCTGCCCAGATAGAGCAGGCGGTAGCGCGCGCCGCCGGCCATCGCGACCATGCCGTCCTCCACGCGCGTGCGGTCACGCAGCGAGGCGGAGTCGAGCAGGTCGTAGGCGTGGCGGCTCGGCGCGTCGCGCACCCCGGTCTCGCCGAACAGCCCGGCGGCCGATGCCCCGTCGCCGTACACATAGCCCACGTCCGCCACGTCATGCCCCTGTTGGAGCAGGTAGCCCGTGCGCGCGAGATAGCCGATCCACGCGTCCGCCATGTCCGCCCAGCTTTCCAGCCGGGTGAAGTACTGGCCGATGATGAAGAAGGGCAGGCCCGGCGCCGCATCGAGCGGCTGGTGCACCGAGGTGTGGATGATCGGCAGGTTGATGCCGTTCGCGAAGGCGAGGTCCGCCACCGGGCGCAGATCGGCGGGGGCGTAGGCCCATGGCGCCAGCATCGCGGTGAACATCTCGGCCGCGACGCGCGGCCGCCCCTCGACGTGCGCGATCGAGGCCGCGCCCTTGATGTCGACCAGATAGGCCGGCTTCGGCCCGGTGCGGCGCGCATAGGTCCACAGCGCGGCCATCGGCACGTCGGCGTAGCGGCGCATCGCGATGTCGTCGCCGATCGTGGTGGACAGGCCCTCCATCGACTCGGCGTAAGAGACGAGCCCGCGTTTCCGCGCGGCGGCGGCGATCGTGCCGTAATGCTCGCTCGCGATCAAGTCGGAGAGGGTGCGGCGATAGTCGGCGAGGAAGGCGTCGCTGCGCGCGCGGTCGCCCACGATCGCGCCCGTCATCGCGGGCAGCCAGGGCGTCGGATCGTAGCCGCGCAGCCGCCTGAATTGCGCCACCATGCGCGGCGTCCAGTTGGCCGCGCCCGACTCGAGGCTGTCGTTGAGCAGCGCGCGGATGCCGCGCCGGCCGATCAGATCGGGCCCCACCGCCGCCGCGTAGCCGTCGAGATAGGTGTCGATGTAGCGCCGCACCGCGTCGCCATCGAGCTTGTCGACCTCCAGCCCGGTCGCCTCGGGCGCGGCGGGGTGGTTGGCCTTGCCGGTCAGCGACCAGCCGAAGCGCAGCACGCGCCAGCGGCCGGCGGGCGGCGTCCATGTAAGCGTGCCGTCCGCCGCCAGCCGCGTGGTCAGGTCCACCACGCCCGCCGGGTCGATGCCGGCGGCGGCGGGCAGGCCGGAGGGCGAGAGCGCGGCATAATCCGCCTCCACCGCGAAGCCTGCCTTGCTCTCGAACCGGTCGATGCGCGGTTCGGCCGAGAGGCTGAACTCGGCGACGCGGATCGTCTTGGCCGGCGGGACGCGCAGCGCCAGCCGCTCCGCCCCCGCCACGCCGGGCGCGGGATCGGCGTAGGAAGGCTTCGTCCGCTCGTCCGGCTGCAGGATGAGGCGGAAATAGCGTGCGGTGACGGGCGCGAACGACACGGTCGTCGGCACCTGCCCGACGGGCATGTCCGCCACCTTGCGCCATGTCCGGCCGTCGGTGCTCGCCTCCAGCCGGGGCGCGAGAGGCAGGTCGATGAGGTCACTCTTGCCGGGCACGTGCATCGTCGCCGAACGCACCGTCTGCGCCCGTTCATAGGTGAGCACCACGCCGCCGGGCGCGTCCGCCGTGCCGGCCGGAACGCGCGCCGTATCTCTGTAGAAGTCGTCGCGCAGCACCGCAGCGTCGAGCGGTTCGCCTGAGAGCGCGGTCGCGGCGGCTGGGGGCAGCGAGGCGACCGCGGGTACGCGATACGCGATCACCGCCACATCGCCCGAGGTGGGCACGGGCTTGCGCCCGGGCTGGCCGACCTGCCCCGCGCCGGGCATCGCCTGATAGGGACCGATCGCGTCGGGCAGCGGCGGCAGCGCGAGGCGCATCGCGCGTCCGCCCTCGACCGTCACCTCGCTCCAGACGAACTTCTTGATCGCGTCGTGCTCCGCCACGAACGGCGCGCCCGTCGCGCTGAAGCCGGGGGAGGAGGCGATCGCGAGCTCCAGCCCGAGCCGGTCCGCCTCGCCAGCAGCGAAGCGCATCGCGTCTTTCCACGCGGGCGTCATGTATTTAACCGGCGGCACGATCGCGGGGGTCTGGAGGCTGGCGTTGAAAGCCTGCACGCCGCCCGCGCCGATGCGCTGCATCCATGCGAGATCCTTGGCAATCCCGGCCTGCGTGATATTGCCGTTCATCCAGTGCCACCAGAGACGGGGGCGGCTCTCGGCGGGGGGCGAGCGAAAACCCGCGACGAGCGGACCGACGCCTTGGCCAAGCACCGGCGCGGCGGCGCACAGCATCGCGGCTCCGGCGGCGAGTCGCAGGCGAAACCGGCGTGCGCGGTCGGGCGTCGTCATCACGCGTCTCCTCGGGCGGGGGCCGGAAGGGACGCTTGTCTGCGGCCCGGCGGCGGGGCCGCGATTGTCGGGTGGATCATGGGCAGACACGATTTCGGGCGTCTGACCGGATCACGCGCGATCACCGCGCGCGAAAGAGGCGCGGGCGTGATCCCGCCCGCGCTGTCACGTCACTTTTTAACGGGCAGATTTACCAGATCGGCGTCGATCTTGGCCAGCGTCTCGTCGGTCACCTTGTCGGACGCGAAGGACTGCATCTGGCGGAGCGTGAGGCTGCGCGCCATGTCGATCTGCTCGCTCTTCGCGATCTCGGGGAGATGCTTGACCAGCACCGCCTTGGCGGCCGGATCGTCGAGCAGCGTGCCGACGTCGGTCTCCTCGGTGGTGTACCTCGTAGGGGTGGCCGCCGCCGGGGCCGCCTGCGCGTGCGCGACGGTGCCGACGAACGGGGTTGCCAGAAGCAGGGCTGCGGCAAGACGGATCATGGCATTCTCCTTGATGTCAGATCGCCGCCCTCGATCAGGCGACGCATTATGGCACGTAGTGGGTAGGAAGAGATATAAACTACATGACGTCTCTTTTTCGCGCAGTGGGCTCGAATGGGGGGCGCGCGCTGGGCCAATCGGCCCGCGCCCCCCCCCATGGCGTCAGCGCGGGCCAAGGTTGAAGTGCATGTAGCGATCGAACTCACGCGGCGGCGTGATCGCGACGCCGGAGTAGGTGTCCTGCGCAAACGCTGACGAGGTAAACGCCACAAAGCTGGCACCGCAAAGGCTTATGCTCGTAACCCCTCGATGCATCCTCTAATTCCTCTCGCCTGCGCTGTTGCGCCGAATTGGCGCGATCCAAAACTGACAGCTACAAATTGTTTGGCTGGCTCAGTCGGCAACTATGCTCTCGTTTCTCCGGCAGACACAGCATGGTCGCTTCGATACTCTCGACGTGTGCGGTGTGGCGTTGAAGCGACGTGAGATCGGACGACCTCTGCGATGCGCCATGATAGCTCGGGAATCTGCCGGCCCGCATTTGACGCACCCCCTTCCGTCTTCATCGGTTAGCCGCAGCCAGTGGCTGGCTCACTTCTAAAACACTACATCGTGTATTTTATGCTATTGAAGTTTGTGTCAAGGGGAGATGCGAAGGTAGAGAGGAGAGCATGAACCCCGAAGGCCCGAATGCAGGTGTGGAGCAGAGCACGCCCCAGTTGAATGCGGCAGGCCGTCGGCGGGGTCGTCCGTCCGTGCGGGAGGCGGCTGCGATCTCCGATGCGCTATTGACAGCTGCAACCGATCTGTTTCTCGCTCATGGGTTCGAGCAGACGAGCATGGATATGGTCAGCGCGCGTGTGGGCGTACCGCGCAGCACACTCTACAAGCGTTTCTCCGATAAGCGTGCACTGCTGCGCGAGGTTATAGCCGTGCGTGTAAAGCGCTGGAGCGAGATCAACACGCGCCGCAACTGGGTGCTTTCGAACGATCTTGAGCAAAGGCTAGTGCGCTATGCCAGCTGGGTCTTGTTGTGGGCAACCAGTCCGGAGGTGCAATCATTCAATCGTCTCGCACTTGATGCATGGCCCGAGCCCGCCGATACGCCAGAACGATTGCGGATGCTCGGTCAAGCCGATCTAGCCCGACTGATCGAGCATGATATCCGGACTTACGCTGCCGAGCCAGCCCGTATCGAAGATCCGGGGCGGGTCGCATTCACGCTATTGGCAATGATCGCTGGATGGCTGTCGTTCCGATCAGAGCTGGAACCAATGCAGGAAGATGAAGCAAACGAGCTAGCCACATACATCGTCGGCTTCATAATGAAGGGCAGCGAAATCCTGTAGTACTGTTGTGGGCAGCTGAGCTTGCGACTTGGACCGGCATGTCCGACGCCTTGCCGGGCACGGACCCGACGACGGTTCAAACGCCTTGGCTGCAGGCCAACATCGTCGGCAAAGCCCCGCTAGGAGCGCTTTACCCGCTGCCGCATTTCGGGATGGAAGGCTTGGCAGCGGCGGATGCCGAGCTCAAGACGGTGATAATCGACGCGACCTACCTCAAGGGGCATCGCACGGCGTCGAGCCTGCGGGTAACAAAGGGGGCCTCGGCCGCCTGATTGATCGCATCAAAGGCGGTATGAACACCAAGCTCCATGCCATCGCCGCTGCGAACGGCCGCCCGTTGAGCTTCTTCATGACGGCGGGCCAGGTCAGCGACTACACCGGCGCGGCAGCGCTCGATGGCATGCCCAAGGCGCAATGGCCGCTCGGCGACGCGGCTACGACGCTGACTGGTTCAGAGACGCGCGTCAGGCAAAAGGCATCCAGCCTTGCATCCCCGAACAGAACCGCTCGATCATCAACGGCATATTGTGACGGCTTCGGTGCAATGCACCGTGGCGTGACGTGCTGCCCAAATACGGGAGCTGGAACACCATCTATCGCCGGTTCCCGCGGTGGAGCGAAGCTAGGGTCTCGGAGATCGCGGCGGTAACGCTGGCCGAGATCATGGCGGACGCACATGCGCTTACATCACGACCAGCGATGATGACATCCAGTCGTATCTGTTCTTGAGCCCGTCGGCGGGTCGGCTATGATCGCGCTGTGTGTTGAAGGCGTCGCCAAGCCTTTCCTATTCTGTAAACAGGTGAGCAAAGCCTGTCTCGGCCGGCGACGCCCGGGCGAGTGTGCATAAGGCCGAGCAGGACTTCGATGTCGGTGCGGGGCGCGCGTAGCGTCGTGGCATTCCAAAAGAGGCGACAGGATGACCACCGTTGAGGAAGCGATCCCGCTTTGTTACGCGACTGGGAATGTGACGACGCGGATCGGCAACGGGCGGGTGCCAGCCGCGACTACGTCTAGGCGGAACACTGTTCCACCTGTTGCCCGCTGAACGAGCAAGGCGAGGATTGGATGAGACGGACAATCTGCGTGCTGGTCACCGTTTCGCTGTCTTGCATGGGGAGCGCCCTATCGGGGCAGGCCGTGTCCCTGCCTGTCGCGCCCGATGCGGCGGATCGGGCCGCCTCGCTTGCCGTGCGCATGACGCGGGAAGAGCAACTCCGCTACGTCCATGGCTATTTTCCGCCGATGAGCAAGGACCGGCCGGCAGATATGGTGCCGTCCGCCGGCTATGTACCGGGCGTGTCCCGCCTTGGCATCCCGACCCTGCGCGAGAGCGACGCGAGCCTCGGCGTCGCCAATCAGATTGAGCAGCGCAGGGGCGACGTGGCGACGGCACTGCCTGCGGGCCTGTCGCTCGCCGCCACCTTCGATCCCGATCTCGCCTACCGCGGCGGCGCGATGATCGGAGCGGAGGCACGCGCCAAGACCTTTAACGTGCTGCTGGCAGGCGGTGCGAACCTCACCCGTGATCCGTGGGGCGGGCGGGACTTCGAGTATCTCGGCGAGGATCCGCTGCTGGCCGGCGTGATGGCGGGCGCATCGATCCGGGGCGTGCAGTCAAACCACATCGTATCCACGCTGAAGCATTTCGCGCTCAATCCGCAGGAGACGTTGCGGATGACCGCTGATGGTCGGATTAGTGAGGCCGCGCTACGCGAGAGCGACCTGTTGGCTTTCCAGATCGCGATCGAACGCGGGCAGCCCGGATCGGTGATGTGCGCTTACAACAAGGTGAATAGCGACTGGTCATGCGAGAACGACTTCCTGCTCAACCGCGTGCTGAAGCAAGATTGGGGCTATAAGGGCTGGGTCATGTCCGACTGGGGCGCGGCCCACTCGACCGTCAAGGCGGCGAACGCCGGTCTCGACCAGCAGTCCGGCCGGGAGCTTGACCAAGCCATGTATTTCGGCGCGCCGTTGAAGAAGGCGCTTGACGAGGGGGCCGTCGCGCCGTCGCGGCTGCACGATATGAACCGTCGCATCCTGTGGGGCGTGGTCTCGACCGGACTGATCGACCATCCGGTGCCCGCCACCGCGCAGCCGATCGACTATGCGGGCAACGCCCGCGTGGCGCAGGAGGTGGCGGAGAAGGGCAGCGTGCTGCTCAAGAACGACGGGCTGCTGCCTCTGGCCCGCACGGTGAAGCGCATCGTCCTGATCGGTGCGCACGCCGACGTGGGCGTGCTCTCCGGAGGCGGCTCCAGTCAGGTACGCTCGGTCGGCGGTGCTCCGGTGGAGATCGGGCTCACGGAAGGCGAGGCGGCAAGCTTCGCCCGCGTCACGTGGCATGCATCCTCGCCGCTCGCGGCGGTGCGCGCGATGGCCCCCGGTGCAACCGTCAGCTATATCGATGGCAGCGATCCTGCGGCCGCCGCGGCGGCCGCGAAGGCGGCTGATGTCGCGATCGTGTTCGCATGGGAATGGCGGACGGAAGCACAGGAAATCGAGTCCTTATCCTTGCCGGAGCGGCAGGACGCGCTAATCGAGGCGGTCGTCGCCGCCAATCCGCGCACCGCGGTGGTGCTGGAAGCAGGTGGCCCGGTGCTCATGCCGTGGCTCGATCGCGTACCGGCCGTTTTGCACGCCTGGTATCCGGGCCAGCGTGGCGGTGAGGCGATCGCCGCCATCTTGTTCGGCGCGGTCAATCCCTCGGGCCGCCTGCCGATGACGTTCCCGCGCGAGCAGACGCAGGCACCTCGTCCGGCGATCCCGGGTTTGGCGGCGACGAAGGTGACCAAACTGGCCGAACTCAAGAAGCGGACGCTAGGCGTCACGATCCCGTATGACGAAGGCGCGGCGGTCGGCTACCGTTCCTACCTCAAGACCGGAACGAAGCCGCTGTTCGCCTTCGGTCACGGCCTCTCCTACTCCCGCTACGCTTACGGGGGCCTCAAGGTGGAGGGTGGTCGCATGCTCCGCGTCAGCCTCGACGTGACTAATGTCGGCGATCGTCGTGGGGCCGACGTGCCGCAGGTTTATGTCAGCGCCGGGCGGCGGGACGGCGCGACCGTTCGATTGGTCGGCTTCCAGCGGGTGGAGCTGATGCCCGGCGAGACGCGACGGGTTAGCGTCACCGTCGATCCTCGCCTGATCGCCGACTATGACCCCGCGCAGCCGGGCTGGCACGTTACCGCGGGCGACTATCCCGTCGCCGTGGGTGGTTTCGCCGGCGATGCGCAGCTGAGCGGCGTTGCCCGGCTCGACGAGGTCTGGCTGCGTCCATGAACGGCGCTGGCGTCCCGATCGCGGTCTGCATGACCGCATCGTGGTGAATCAGATCATGCGAAGCCGAGCAGCACACGTTGCTCCTGCCAGTCTATCGGCATCGTGCTCGGTCGCAGCAGCGTTCGGCTGGTCAGCTCGACGGGCTGCCGGCCCTCCAAGATGGCAGAGACGATGTCGGGCGCGAGGAGCTTCAGCCTTGCCAATCGGGTGAGATGGCTACGCTTGGTCGGGCTCATGTT
>JBEVME010000055.1:0-16897 GCA_040508785.1 Sphingobium sp. | reverse complement strand
TGACGGCGCAGAGCAAGACCCGGATCGGTGACATGCGGCGCCAGATGCCCGATGCGATAGCCCCCGTGCTGACCGCCGACGCCGCCTATATCGACATGCTGTTCCAGACGCTGGACGCGGAGCCGGGTGGCATCGACGGCTATCTGGCCGATAGCCTTAGCGTCGATGCCGCCAAGCGCGATGCGATTCGCGAATTGTTGCTGGAACCATGACCGAACGCTCCCCCCTGGACGCCTTCAAGGACGTGCTGTCGGGCGTCGCGCGGTCGATCGCGCGCGATGCGGAAGTGGAGGTGGGCTTCACGGCCGACGCGCCGCACATGGCGGGCAAGACGATCAAGGTGCCCGCCCCCGCACGCGCACTCCCTGCCGATCAGGTGGCATTGGCGCGCGGCTTCGCCGATGCCAATGCGCTGCGGCTGCGACACCACAATACACGGATGCACGGCGCTTCAGCTCCCGCGGACGCGGTCGCGCGCGCAGTCTATGACGCGATCGAGCAGGCGCGGGTGGAGGCGATCGGCGCGCGGGCGATGGCCGGCGTCCGCGCGAACCTGAACCAGGCGCTGGAGATGCGGCTCAAGACCGACCCGATCCGCCGCGCGCGGAACGCCGACGAAGTGCCGCTGTCCACGGCTCTGGCGCTCAAGGTGCGCGAGCGGCTGACCGGACAGCCCGTGCCGCGCGACGTGGCGGGGGCCATGTCGATGGTCGAGCAGTGGATCGAGGACAAGGCTGGCAGCGATCTCGACGCGCTGGGCCTGGCGATCGACGACCAGCGCGCGTTCCAGCGGCTGGCGACGACGATGCTGGAGCATCTGCAACTGATCGACGCCGACGTACCGCCGGAGACCGACCAGTCCGAAGCCGAGGATGAAGGCGAGGATCAGGAACAGGAGCAGGAAGAAGGCGATTCGGGCGAGGACCAGGCCGGTGACAGCGATGTGAACGCCGAAGCGCGCGCACAGGACCAGAGTGGCCAGACCGAAGAGGGCGAAACCGACTATAGCGACGAGTTCGACGGCGACAGCGAGGAAGGCGCCGACGACATGGGCGAGGAGGGCATGATGCCCGTGCGCCCGAACCGCCCCTTGGCGGACCTGCCGCCCGGCTTCGACTATAAGCCCTATTCGACGCGACATGACGAGATAGCGGGCGCCTCCGACCTGTGCGACGAGGACGAACTTAATCGGCTGCGTGGCTTCCTGGACCAGCAACTGGTCAGCCTTCAGGGCGCGGTAACCAAGCTCGCCAACCGGCTTCAGCGCAGGCTGATGGCTCAGCAGTCGCGCAGTTGGGACTTCGACCAGGACGAAGGGATGCTTGACGCGGCTCGGCTGGCGCGGATCGTGATCGATCCCACGCGGTCGCTCAGCTACAAGATCGAGCGCGATACAGAATTCCGCGACACGGTGGTGACGCTGCTGATCGACAATTCGGGGTCGATGCGCGGCCGCCCGATCAGCATCGCGGCGATCAGCGCCGACATCATGGCACGCACGCTGGAACGCTGTGGCGTCAAGACCGAGATATTAGGCTTCACCACGCGTGCCTGGAAAGGCGGGCAGAGCCGCGAAGACTGGCTCGCCGCCGGACGGCCGCCGATGCCGGGGCGCCTCAACGACCTTCGCCACATCATCTACAAGCAGGCCGACGAGCCGTGGCGGCGCGCGCGCCGCAACCTGGGCCTGATGATGCGCGAAGGCCTGCTCAAGGAAAATATCGACGGCGAGGCGCTGCTGTGGGCGCACAGCCGACTGATCGCGCGGCATGAAGAGCGGCGCATTTTGATGGTGATTTCCGACGGTGCGCCGGTCGATGATTCGACCCTGTCGGTGAATAGCGGCACCTATCTGGAGCGGCATCTGCGCCAGGTGATCGACTGGATCGAGAACCGGTCGCCGGTACAGCTCGTCGCGATCGGCATCGGCCATGACGTCACTCGCTATTACCGGCGCGCGGTGACGATCATGGATGCCGAGCAGCTGGGCGGCACGATGGTCGAGCAACTCGCCGGGCTATTCGACGAGGATTGAGGCCATGAGCGTAGCCTTTCGTCGCGAGGGCGACGACGAGCATATGGAACCGAAATTCGAGCTGCCGATCCCGCCGGGCCCCAATCTGGTCACGGCGCGGGGGCTGCGGCTCATCCGGGGACAGGTGGATGCGCTGGAAGCCCTCGATACCGCAGCCATGCCCGACGAGGATGGCAAGAAGATCCGGCGGGAGCTGCGCTACTGGCGGACGCGGCTGGCGACGGCGCAGGTGCAGCCGGTGCCGGAGGGGGATGCTGTCGCGTTCGGAACGCGGGTGACCTACCGGCTCAACCGACAGGAGAAGACCGTCGCCATCGTCGGCGATGACGAGGCCGACCCCAATGACGGGCGCGTCAGCTTTTCGGCGCCGCTGGTGCGGGCGATGATGGATGCAGAGGTGGGGGAACGCCTGGACTTCGGCGGAAAGGCCGAGGCGATCGAGATCGTCACGATTGCGGCTATCGAGGAGGCTTGATCGCCAGCGCGGCAGCATTAAACCTTTTAATTGCGGAATGACGCAATTATCGCCGGGGACAGTTGTCCCGGCGATAATTGCCCCTCTGCCCGTAAGTCTTTTTCCTGCGGCCCTTATGCGCCTCGGCTCGCCTCGAAAAGGAACCAGGCGCGCTCTTCGGCCTGGTCTGTCCAGTCGTCGATGATGCCTTCGGTCGCATTGTCGCCCGCCTTGGTCGCCGCCGCCTTGGCCGCGCGAAGGGCTTCGACGAGCTTGAGATTATCCTCGCGCAGTTCGGCCAGCATATCTGCGGGGGTGACATAGTCGGCGTCGTTGTCCGCCAGGCTCTGATGCCGCGAAATGTCCCCGACCGATCGCAGCGTCGTATTGCCCGTCTTGCGCACGCGCTCGGCGATAAGGTCGGTCGTGCCCAATATCTGGGTCGCCTGCTCGTCGAACATCAGGTGATAGTCGCGAAAATGCGGGCCCGATACGTGCCAATGGAAATTCTTGGTCTTGAAATAGAGCGCATAGGTGTCGGCCAGCACGCCGTTCAGCGCGGCGGCGACCGACCGGGTGGCATTGTCGCCCAGATCGGTGGGCGTGTCGAGATCGGGTGCGGTCATCAGCTATCCTCCTGCAGGAATTTGATTTCGGACATATAATGATTTCCGCGGGTGAAAGTGCCAGAAGTTTTGAGCGCGGGCGCCGCAAAATATCGTTCAGTCTGATGGAGCGGGTCGATCAGGCGATGCCGACAGCGGAAAGCGCACAGACCGCACCGACCAGCAGCATCACGCATCCCGCGACCCGACGGATCAGGGTGAGCGGCAGCGTGGCCAGGAAGGCATCGCGGCCGATGACCACTGGCACGAGGCCGGCGGCGATGCCGAGTGTCCCCCCGATTGCCACGAGCACCGGATCACCCGTCCGGGTCGCCAGACCCAGGATCAGGAATTGCTGGCCGTCGCCGAACAGCAGGATGAAGAGACCGACGAAACTCGTCGCGAAGGCGCCGATGCGCCAGCGGGTGAGGGGATCGGGCGGGCTGGTTCGCCATATCATGCCGACCCCCAGGAACAGAAGCGACAGCGCCAGGAAGAGCAGGCGGGCGTCGCTGCTGAGCATGGGGCCGATGAAGGCCCCAGCGATCGCACTGATCCCGGAATTGAAGGCCGCGGCGAGGAGGATCGCGGCGATCAGCAGGCCATTGCGGTCGAAGCGGTTGGCGAATGCCAGGACCAGATGCTGGCTCTTGTCCCCGATCGTCCCCAACAGGGCGCCGATCAGCGCGAAGAGCAGCGCGTCCATAGGCGTGCGCTCAGGCGCGCAGCGCGTGAGGCTGGGCAGCCGGCAGTACGATGACGGCGGCGGCGGGCATTTCCGCCACGAGCGCGTCGCGCATCAAGTCGAGATAGGAAAGGACCACGAGACCCAGGCCATGCAGCGACAATGCCGTCTGCAGCGTGCCCGCGAGCGATTCGACGCTGTCGAAATGGAAGGCGCGGGCGATGTGCCGGATCTGGTCGACCTCGTCATGAATGCGTGGCACCGAAAGATGACCCCGCTGTCCGGCAAGCCCGTCGATGCGCCGCATCAGATCGGAACGAACGGTAGAAATGGCATCCTGTCGCATGGAGATGGTCCCCAATCCCTGTCGCCCCGCAGCGATCATGCGCCCATGCCGGTTAACGGCGCGTAAAGGCTGACAGGCAGGGGGTGATTGTCCCGACGGGATCGCCGGATTGGCGCATATCCGGTGGAAACGTCGGCCAGATCGGCCGCTCATGGCCGTCCGAGCCTTGACAGGTTGGAGAATCTGCCGCATGGGCGCCCCAGGAAACGAGGCGGTCCTGTCGGGCCGCTTTTCTTTTTCATGCAATTCATCAGAGCAGGAATGGGCCATGGCCAAGCCGGCAACCGTCAAGATCCGTCTCGTCAGCAGCGCTGATACCGGCTTCTTCTACGTTACGAAGAAGAACCCGCGCACCAAGACCGAGAAGCTGTCCTTCCGCAAATATGATCCCGTCGTGCGCAAGCATGTCGAGTTCAAGGAAGCCAAGATCAAGTGATGCTGGGGCGGCGCCAGCCGCTCGATGCCGCTTGAGACGACAAGGCCCGCCCCTGCGAGGGAGCGGGCCTTTTGGCGTTGTGCCTCCCCTCCCGTACATGGGAGGGGAGGCGGGGCGTCAGTTCCCGACCGGCTGGCCGTCGCTGCGACGGATGACGATGGTCGAGCTGCGCGGCGGCTGGCCGGACACCCGCCCCGCCCCGGTCGGATGCTGGATGTTGACGAAGAAACCCTTGAGGTCCGGCGTATAGGCGATGCCGGTGATCTCGCAGCCCTTCGGCCCGACGAGGAAGCGCTTCGACTGTTTCGACACCTGGTCGATATGGTACATGGAATTATTCCCGAACGCCTGTTCCATCGTGGCGGCCGCGCCCGACAGCGTGCCGGCATTGCCGGTCAGATTATGGTCGGTCTCCACCCACAACCGTCCCTGCGGGTCGATGCGCAGGCCGTCGGGGCTCGAGAAATAGTCGCCGCTGATATTGCCCTTCAGATTCGCCTCGGCAAGAGCGGGGTTGCCCGCGAGCAGGAACAGTTCCCAGGTGAAGGCAGTGGCAAGCGGCGTGTCGCCATTTTCCCGGAACTTGAGGATATGGCCGTGCAGGTTCTGCGTGCGCGGATTGGGATTGTCGGTCACCCGCCGGCCGCTATTGTTGGTCAGCGTCACGAAGATCGCCTGGCGATTGGGCGCCACCGTGATCCACTCCGGCCGGTCCATCAGCGTACCACCAGCGACCCGCGCCGCCGCCTGCGTTTTCAGCAGCACATCGGCCTGGCTGTTGAAATCGACCGTGACCGGCACGGGCGGCGTGGTCGACTGGCTGATATTGCCCGGATCGCTGGCGCCCGCGACCAGCCCGTTCTGCCCCTGGACCAGCGCCCGCCATTCGCCCGTGCCGTCCGCATTGAAGCGCGCGACGTACAGCGTGCCATAGTCCAGCAGGTCGGTATTGGCCGCCCGGTTGGCGCTGCTGAAGGCCCGTTCGGGCACGAATTTGTAGATGCAGCCCGGCGTCGAATCGTCGCCCATATAAAAGGCGACCCGACTGTCGGCACTGGTCAGAAACGCGACATTCTCATGCGAAAATCGGCCAAGGGCGGTGCGCTTCGTTGCTGGTGCCAGATCCTGGAGCGGGTCGATCTCCACCACCCAGCCATAGCCATTGGCGGGCTGGGTCGGATCCAGATAATTGTTCGTCGTCTCCTCGCAGGTAAGGTAGGTGCCCCAGGGCGTGCGCCCGCTGGAGCAATTGTTGAGCGTGCCACGGATGGTGGCCGGCAACAGGCCGGCAGCCGGGCCGCCGACACGGTAGTCACTGTGGCCGCTGTAGCGCTTATTGTAGCGCGATCCCGCTTTCACCGCGAACTTGCCGTCGGCGCCTTTGGCGATCTCCACCACGGAAACGCCGACTGCGGACAGGGCAATCGCCTTCTGGTCGGGGGTCGCGGTCGCGGCGTTATAGGCGCCGCTCGCGAACAGGATATTATAATCGGGCAGCTCATGGTTGATCGCCAGCAACCCGCCGCTGTTGGCATCCGTGCCGGCCAGCTCGAAAAACTCCATGCCGTCATGATTGCCGCCCGCCCAGGCGGCCGCTTGCGCAGCGCCCGTGGGGAAGCTGCCGGGAACGAAGGCGGTTCCCGCCTCGACCAGATCGCCGGCCTTCAGCAGCACGTCCACAGTGTAGCCCGCCGGCACGGTGACGGTATCGTTCTGGTTGATCGCCACCGACGCGAAGCTGATCGCATAGCTGGGCGCCGGCGGGGGCGTTGGGGTCGGTGTCGGCGTGGGAGTCGGCGTGCTTCCTTCGTCGCCGCAGGCCGCGAGCGCGCCGAAGAAGGGCAGCGCGGACAGGCCCATCAGGCCGTTCTTCAGGATGGTGCGGCGGGCCGGGTTGGCGGCGACAATCGCCTCCAGGCTCGCGTCGCCCGCGATGATGGTCGGCTCCGCATCGCGATAGGGTGCACGCGCTTCGTCGGTCAGATGAGACATGAGTTTCTACCCCTGAAGTGGCGCCGGCTTCCGCGCCGTACGCCTGGCAGGCGGGCCCTGGCAGAGCCGCGTGACACACGAGCGGCCAATCAGGGACAGTTGCGGGACAGAGCCGTTACCGCGCCGTGACGCCTGCTCTCCGCTACAACAGAGCGGTCACCTGCTCCACGAAACGCATCACCGAAATCGGCTTCGACACATAGGCTTCGGCACCCGCCGCGCGGATGCGATCCTCATCGCCCTTGCCGGCATAGGCGGTCACCGCCATCACCGGCACCGTCGACAACCGGTCGTCGGCCTTCAGCGCCTGGATCACGTCCAGCCCGCTGACATGCGGCAGGTGAATATCCATGATGACCAGGTCGGGGCGAAACTCCCGCGCCTGGGGCAGCACGTCGCGGCCGTCGCGCAGCGGCAGCACCTCAAAGCCGTGCGCGCGCAGCAGATCGCAAAAAAGTTTGAGATTGAGTTCGTTGTCCTCGACAACGAGCACACGCTTTGCCACCAGTCACCGCCAAGCCAGACATGCCCCTGGAAGCGTCCCCGAAACGCCCCCACTGAAAGCGGACAATGCGACCCGACGACCCGAATGGCAAGCAGGATAGGCCCGATGCCGGCACGCTGGCGCTGATGGCGCTGGCCTGGACGCTGGCCGACGACCGGCGTGCCGAGCGGTTGCTGAGCCTGACCGGGCTGGACGGCGATACGCTGCGCGACGGGCTGGCCGAGCGCATCGTCCAGAGCGCCGTGCTGGGCTTCCTCGCCGACCATGAACCCGATCTGCTGGCCTGCGCCGACGCCATCGGCGCGCGTCCGCAGGAACTGATCGCCGCGAGGGAGACATTGAGCCGATGAGCCGTCCGCTGATCGTCACCGACTGCGACGAGGTGCTGCTGCACATGGTCGTGCCCTTCCGCGACTGGCTGGATGCGGAACATGCTGTGCATTTCGAATTTCAGGAGCAGGGCTTCGGCGATGCGCTGCGCCACAAGGATAGCGGCGAGACGCTGGAGCGCGAGCTGGTCTGGAGCCTGCTGACCGAATTTTTCGACACGCAGATGGACCGGCAATATCCGATATCCGGCGCGCTGGAGGCGCTTGGCCGTCTGTCCGCGATCGCCGACATCGTGGTCCTCACCAATATTCGCGAGCGCCATCATCAGCTGCGCATCGACCAGCTGGCGAGCCATGGCGTGACCTTCCCCGTCTTCTGGAACGAGGGCGGCAAGGGCACGAAGCTCTCAGCGATCATCGCGGACCGTCAACCGAGCGTCACCCTGTTCGTCGACGATCTCGACCATCATCACATCTCGGTCGCCAAGCGCGCGCCCGATGTATGGCGGCTGCACATGATCGGCGAGCCGGAGATCGCGCGTCACATCACGCCCTGCCCCCAGGCTCATGCGCGGATCGACGACTGGGCCACGGCCGAGCGCTGGATTGCCGAGCGGCTGGCCCAGGGGCCCGCAGACGCGAACTTTCCCGCCATAGACGGAGCGACTCCATGAGCATCGACGCACGCCTTGCCGAACTGGGTATCACCCTGCCCGCACCGGCCGCGCCGGTCGCAGCTTATGTACCCGCGGTCGAGGCCAACGGCCTGCTGCATATTTCGGGACAGATCGCCCTGGCACCGGATGGGCTGATGACCGGGCGGGTGGGCGAGGACCGGGACCTTGCCTATGGCGTCGCCGCCGCGCGGGTGTGCGGGCTGAACCTGATCGCGCAGATGAAGGCTGCGCTGGGGTCGCTCGATCGGGTAGAGCGGATCGTCAAGCTCGGCGCCTTCATTGCCAGCGCGCCCGGCTTTACCGATCAGCCCAAGGTCGCCAATGGCGCATCGGAACTGATGGTGGACGTCTTCGGCGAGGCGGGCCGACATGCGCGCAGCGCGGTCGGCGTTCCCGTACTGCCGCTGGGCGCGGTGGTGGAGATCGACGCCATCGTCCTCGTGCGACCTGCCTGACCGGCTGTCCTTCCTGATCGAGCGCCCGTTCGCGCATCGCGGGCTGCATGGCGCGACCGCGCCCGAAAATAGCATGGCCGCGTTCGATGCCGCGATCGCCGCCGGTTTTGGCATCGAATGCGACGCTCGCCTGTCGCGGGAAGCGGTTGCGCTGCTCTCGCACGACGCCTTGCCCGGGGGGGACGGCGATGCGCCGCGCCTGACTGATCTGCTCGATCGCAGGGGTGATACCCCGTTGCTTGTAGAAGTGAAATGTCGCGGCGCGCACGTCCGGCCGGTCTGCGCCGCCGTGGCGGACGACCTGGCCGGCCATGCGTCGGAACGGGTGGCCATCATGTCCTTCAACCCGCTCGTCCTGCGATGGTTCGCGCAGCAGGCGCCCGATGTCGCGCGCGGGCTGATACTGTCGCGGCGGGAGGCCCCGGCCAGCCACATCCCGATCATGCGCACCCTTGCGCTTTGGATGGCAAGGCCCGATTTTCTCGCCTGTGACATTCGCGACCTGCCCTCTTCCTTTACCACGCGGGCCCGCGCGGGTTCCATGCCCGTGCTGAGCTGGACCGTGCGTACCCCAACGGAGCGCGCGCTTGCGGCGCGCTACGCAGACCAGATCATCTTCGAGCCGGAGCATCGGCGAGGCGCCGATGGCTGACCTGACGGCGCGCGTGGCACAGGGCGTGGCGGAGGTGCCCCGCGATCAATGGAACGCCTGCGCGGGCGACGCCAACCCGTTCGTCAGCTGGGAATTCCTGAACGCGCTGGAGCAATCGGGCAGCGTCGGGCCGGGCACCGGATGGCAGCCGCTGCCGCTGCTGATCGACGGCGCCGACGGCGCGCTCGCCGCCTGCGCACCCGCCTATGGCAAGAGCCACAGCCAGGGCGAATATGTGTTCGATCATGGCTGGGCCGATGCGTGGCACCGGGCCGGCGGGCGCTACTATCCCAAGCTCCAGATCGCGGCGCCATTCACGCCGGTGCCCGGCCCCAGGCTGCTGCTGCGCGATTCCGCGATGGCGCCGGCGCTGGTCGCGGCGATCGAGGCACTGGTCGATCAGGGCGAGTTGTCTTCCGCCCACGCGACCTTCGTCGAGCCCGCGCAAATCGACTATTTCGCGGCCGCCGGATGGCTAATCCGCGAGGACAGCCAGTTCCACTGGACCAACAGGGGCTATGGCTGCTTCGAGGATTTCCTGGCCGACCTGTCGAGCGCCAAGCGCAAGAATATCCGCAAGGAGCGCGCGCGTGCGGTCGAGGGGCTGCAGATCGTCCACCTGTCCGGTGCCGCCATAACTGAAGCGCATTGGGACGCCTTCTGGCATTTCTACCAGGATACCGGCGCGCGCAAATGGGGCCAACCCTATCTGACGCGATCCTTCTTTTCGATGCTGGGCGATGCGATGGGGGACAGGGTTTTGCTCATGCTGGCCCTCCGGGCCGGGCAGCCGATTGCGGGGGCGCTCAACCTGATCGGCGGCGATGCGCTATACGGCCGCTACTGGGGATGCACCGAAGACGTCCCATATCTGCACTTCGAACTATGCTATTATCAGGCGATCGACGCTGCCATCGCGCACGGCCTGGGCCGGGTCGAGGCGGGCGCGCAGGGCAGCCACAAGCTGGCGCGGGGCTATGCCCCCGAACCGACATGGTCGGCCCATTATATTCCGCATCCCGGATTTCGCCGCGCTGTCGCCGAATTTCTGGCGGCCGAGCGGGCGGGCGTCAGGCGCGATCGCGAATGGCTCGCCGAACGGACGCCCTTCCGCAAAGGCGATTGAGACGGATCAGGCGGCGCGGGCCTGCGCCGCGGCGATCCATGCGCGGGCCTGGCGCTGGGCCTCGGCGATTTCGCGCGCGGTCATTTCTTCCGCTATCTCGGCCCTCATGCTCTGGCCTTCTTCGCTGCCGCGCGACGCTGCCAGGTTGAACCATTTATGTGCCTCGATCAGATCGATCGGAAGGCCGCCTGTGCCGCAGCTGTAGGCGACCCCAAGATCGAAACATGCTTCCGCCGATCCATGCGCCGCCCTCGACAGGCGGCTGTCGATCAGAAATTGCGCGCTCTTGCTCCCATTGGCCATTTTGGCCCCCCCGTTTGCCGGTTTCGACAGTGTCGGATTTCGACAAGGGGCAGCCTGCCCCGCGGGCTTGAAGAAATGGTTAACGCGATCGGCGAAATCGTTGCCGATGCCGCCGCAATGCGTGGGTGAGCAAGGTTAACGCCCGACGAGGCGGGACAAATAGGGCTGGCCTCTGCCAAGACCGCCGCCCATAGCGCCTGCATGACAGCTCAACAGGCACCGGCGCCGCACAAGGCCGGACGAGATATCGGCTTCATCGAATTCGTGATCCTGTGCGCGGCAATGATGGCGCTCAACGCGCTGTCGATCGACCCGATGCTGCCGGCTCTTCCCGATATCGTCCGCGACCTGCATGTCGCTCACCCCAATGATCGCCAGCTCGTCATCACCGTCTATTTTCTGGGAATGGGGGCGGGCGCGATGCTGTTCGGCGTTCTGGCCGACCGCTTCGGACGAAAACCGGTGCTGGTCGGCGCCATGGGCTTCTTCGTCATCTCGACGTTGGCCTGCGCCGCCGCGCAGAGCTTTCCGATGCTGCTGGTTGCCAGGGCCTGCGCGGGTTTCGTGGCTGCAGCCGGCCGCGTCATCACTGTCAGCATCGTGCGGGATCGGTTTCAGGGCGATGCGATGGCCCGCGTCATGTCCCTCATCTTCGCGATCTTCATCATCGTGCCGGTGGTCGCCCCGGCCTTCGGGCAGGCGATATTGTGGATCGCACCTTGGCGATGGATATTCTGGGTGCTCGGGGCGATCATCGCGCTGGTCATGGGCTGGATCATGCTGCGCCTCCCCGAAACGCTGCCGCGCCAGAACCGGCTGGCCATCAACCTGCGCGAAATCGGGCGGACGGTCACGCGGGTCACGACGAACCGGCAGGCGATCGGCTACATGCTGGCGGCGGGCATCCTGTCGAGCTGTCTGGTCAGCTTCATCCTCTCCATCCAGCAGATCATGTTCGATCGATTCGACGTGCCGGACCTGTTCCCGCTGATCTTTGCGGGCATCGCAATCGGCATGGGGGCGGGCAGCCTGGTCAACAGCCGCCTGGTCGCCCGCTTCGGCGCCCGACGCATGAGCCAGAGCGCCCTGTTCGCGCTGATTGCCCTGTCGCTGCTCCGGCTCGGCCTGCTGCTTGCGGGCCTCGAGACGTTGACGAACTTCATCCTGCTGCAGGCGGCGACGATGGTCACGATTTCCTTCACCATTTCCAATTTCAGCGCGATCTCCATGGAACCCTTCGCTAAGGGCGCGGGCTTCGCCTCTTCATTCCAGACATTTTTGACGACGGTGATCTCGGCCATATTGGGCGGCCTGGTCGGCGGCGCGTTCGACGGCACGACCATGCCGTTGATCCTGGGCCTGCTGGGCTTCGGCCTTTCGGGACTGCTGGTTATTCTGTGGACAGAGCGAGGCAAGCTGTTCACCCGCCCGCATCGCGACCTGTTGCGGGTACCGGATATCGAGCCGCTTCCCTGAGACGCGGCGGCGCAGCGCAAAAAGGGGGCCGGTCTCCCGGCCCCCACGCTGCGCGATATTCCCGCGAAGGTCAGTTGATCGGCGGCACCGGCAGCGGCGGAATGCCCTCGTCATCCTCATGCACGTCGACGATGCCGCGGCCGACATAGCTGCGGCGATAGCTGTAGCCATAATAGACCAGCAGGCCGACCGCAGCCCACCCCAGGAACATCAGCTTGGTTTCCATGCCCAGGCTCAAGAACAGATAGATGCAGCCGATGATGGCGATCGGCGCGGTGACCAGGATCGCTGGGGTACGGAACGGGCGATGGCGACCCGGATCGGTTCTGCGCAGGACCATCACCGCAATCGAAACGGCGGCAAAGGCGAACAGCGTCCCCGAATTGGAGATGTCCGCCAGGATGCCGACGGGGAAGAATGCCGCGAAAAGCGCGACGAAGATGCCGGTCAGGATCGTGATGACATGGGGCGTCTTGTAGACCGGATGCACTTTCGAGAAGATTTCCGGCAGGAGGCCGTCACGGCTCATGACGAAGAAGATCCGGGTCTGGCCGAACATCATCATCAGGATAACGGAGGGCAACGCGAGACCGGCAGCGAGGCCGAGCAGATTGCCGATCTGGGGCCAGCCGATCTCGCGCAGGGTCCAGGCCAGCGCTTCCTTCGAGCAGGTGACCGCTTCGGTGCCAGCAGCGGCCAACGCTGCGCACTGTTGCGACAGCGCGGCGGAGCCGGGAGCCAGAACCTCGCCAGACGGGCCTGCCACCGGCTGCGCGCCGACCGTGCCGATGACGCCGGCCGCGACCAGCATGTAAAAGACGGTGCAAATGGCGAGGCTGCCGATCAGGCCGATCGGCATGTTGCGTTGCGGGTTCTTGGTCTCCTCCGCGGCGGTGGAAACCGCGTCGAAGCCAACATAGGCGAAGAAGATCGAGGCCGCTGCCGCCGATATCCCCGAAAACCCAAGCGGCATGAAGGGCGTGAATTTATCCATGTTCATGACGGGCAGCGACAGGACGACGAACAGCGTCAGCGCCGACACCTTGATAAGGACGAGCACGGCGTTGACGGCGGCGCTTTCCTTGGTCCCGATCACCAGCAGCCAGGTCACCAGGCCAGCGATCAGCATCGCGGGCAGGTTGATCGCGCCGCCGTCGAACGGCCCGCGCGTCAGCAGATCGGGTATATCGAGGTGGAATGTATGTTCTATCAGCCCGACCACATAGCCGGACCAGCCGACCGACACCGCGCCGGCTGCCACGGCATATTCCAGGATAAGCGCCCATCCGACCATCCAGGCTATGAGTTCGCCCATCACGGCATAGCTGTAGGTGTAAGCCGAGCCCGACACCGGGACCATGGAGGCCATTTCGGCGTAGCAAAGCGCGGCCACCGCGCAGACGAACCCGGCGATCACGAAGGATATGATCATGCCCGGCCCGGCTTTTTGCGCGGCTTCCGCCGTCAGCACGAAAATGCCGGTGCCTATCACGGCGCCGACGCCCAACATGGTCAGCTGGAATGCACCCAGCGAACGATGCAGCGATTTCTTTTCGGCCGTCGCCAATATGGCGTCCAGCGGCTTGATGCGCCCGAAGATCATGTGGAGGAGCCCCTTGATTTGTGCTTTTGCCTAGGCGCGCCGACAGGATGCGCCCGATCATGCTATGGGCCGGGAGACTATCGCCTAATCCGCGACGCGCAAGTATGTTGCGCTCATTGGATATTGCTGTTGGGAACCGGTATGATCGAACTGTTGCGCGCCAGAAGCCTGGGCGACGTGATCCACGGATTTGCCGGACGACGGGGCGGTGTTTCCACTGGCCTGCACGGCGGGCTGAATGTCGGCCTGGGTTCGGACGACGACCGGGACGCCGTGCTGCGCAATCGCGACCTGGCGCGCGATGCGCTGCTGCCGGGCGCGCAACTGGTGACGGTGCGGCAGGTGCATTCGCCCGACGTGCTGGTCGTCACCGGGCCAGTCGCCGAGGAAGACCGTCCGGCGGCGGATGCGCTGGTGACGGACCGACCCGGCCTCGTCCTTGGCATATTGACCGCCGACTGCGTTCCGGTGCTGCTGGCGGATCCGCAGGTGGGGGTGGTCGGTGCCGCCCATGCGGGGTGGAAGGGCGCGATCGCCGGGGTGACCGACAATGTGATCGCGGCCATGGAGTCGCTGGGCGCCGATCGCACGCGGATCGTCGCCGCTGTCGGCCCCTGCATCGGGCGTGCCTCCTACGAGGTTGGCCTCGATTTTGCGGCGTGGTTCGAGGCGGAGGATGCTGACAATGCCCGTTTTTTCGCCGCAGGGCGCGAGGGCCATCGCCAGTTCGATATCGCCGCCTATGTCGCCGCGCGGCTGGCGGCCGGCGGCATCGGACAGGTCGAACTGCTCGACGAAGACACCTATGGACAGCCTGATCGATTCTTCAGCTATCGCCGGTCATGCCACCGGCACGAGCCGGATTATGGCAGGCAGATTTCGATGATCGCCGCCGGTTGACGGCGCGCCATCAGCCTTCCGTCCGCAGCTGCTCCGCCAGCGCTTCTATCTCTTCGGGTTCCAGCAGCCAGGTTCGTGTCTTGCGCCCCTCGCGGTGGACCGGCTGGGTCAGCAGGACGCGCGCCTGCGCCTTGGCATGGGGGCGAAAGATGGCGAAATGTCGGGCGCAATCGCGGATCGTACCGATCAAAGGCGCTTTGCCATCCAGGTCAATCATGGTGGCCGGCTGATCCCAGGGAATGCTCTGCATATCTTGGCTCCGTCTCTTGCATCAGCGAGACCATGGCAGCGGCCTGCAGGTCAAGTGCGCGCATATGCCATTATCAGGTCGCCGCACCGCCGCGCTGCTGTTGGCCGGTCCCGCCTCGCCCGACATATCCCGCCACGGTCTGGCGCGGCAGGGCGAAGGCCGCTGCCAGCGCCAATGCGCTGAACAGGCACATGGCGATGAAGGTCAGCGTGTAGGCCGAGGCCGCCGGATAGGTGCCGCTATGGTGCGGGCTGGACACGAGCGACGTCGCCAGCAGATAGCCCATGATCTGCGCGCCCAGAGCCTGGCCAAGCGCCCGGATGACCTGGGTCAGGCCCGTCGCTTCGCTGGTCCGGTCATGCGGCGCCGCCTCCATCACGATGCGCGGCGTCAGCGCGAACAGGATGGTCTGGACAGGGATGAGCGCGACGGCCTGAAGCACTATGAACAGGATCAGGATATTGCTGCCCGCCGCGATCACCGCCCAGCCAACGGCGGAGACCATTGCCGCCATGATGAGCAGGGGTCGTACGCCATAACGGCTGGCAGCATAGCCGGCGACGATGACCGCAAAAATGCTCATCGCGTTGCTGGGCAGTTTCAGGAATCCAGTGACCGTTGCCGGCAAGCCGAACCCGGTCCCGGTCCAGAGTGGCTGTTCGAGGAGCGGCATGACCACGGTGATCGAGAGCATCGGCCCGATGCCGATGAAGAAGATGCACAGATTGGCGAAGAGGATGCTGCGATTCTTCAGCAGCCGCACGTCGATGAGCGGGTTTTCATGGCGCAGCTCGTGACGCGCCCAGAGTGCGAGCATGAGGAGGCCCGATGCGATCATGCCGATAGCGAGCGTCGCGCCGTCCTTCACCTTGGCCAGTTGCATGAATCCCAGCAGGATCAGGGCTATGGCGGGAGCGAAGAAGACACCGCCCGCTATGTCCATCCGCCCGCTCCGCGGCTGGGCCGGCGAGCGGGGCACGAGAACGAGCGCGAGGATGATCGCCAGGACCGCAGCCCCGGCGCTGACGAAGAATATGCCCTGCCAGTGGAAACGATCGACGATGGCGCCGCCAGCGATCATCCCCGCCCCCGTGCCGAGAGCATACGCCGCACCAAGCAGACCGACGCCGCGGGTCATCCGGTTCGAATCGAAATTCTCGCGCAGTAGGCCGTAGCAGAGGGGGAGGACGGCCATTGTCGAGCCCTGCATCGCACGCCCGACGATCACCAGCGTCAGATTATGCGCGAAGGCACTGAGAAGCGATCCGGCCAACGCTATGGTCAGCATGATGAGCAGCACCCGGCGCCGGCCAAACAGATCGCCCAGCCGGCCGCAAATGGCGGCGCTGCCAGCCGAGGTCAGGGTGAAGGCGGTCAGCAGCCATCCGACCCGCACGGGATCGCCATATTCCTTGTAGAGCGACGACAGCACCATGTAGATCATGCTGGATTCGAAGGCGCAGGTCATTTCGGCCATGCCCAGCGCCACTATGATGAGCGGGAAGGAACCCCTGCCGGGTTTTGGGAAAATCAAAGACCTCGTCCCTTTCATGCGCCCCGCTCTCGTCGCCGATAAGTCATCGGGCGCCGGCAGGCTTCATGCCCACATAGCCACATTCGCAGCCAATGCAGTAACCCCTTTTTTCCATGATGCAGATTTGCGGCCATGGCGATGGCCGCGCGCCCGGCGGCCGGCCCGTACCGCTCTCATCCGACGGATATCGCACGAGGCGAAACGCAAAAGCCCGCCTCGGGGGCGGGCAGAATTGGGGTCGCGCAACGCCGCTCTGAAATCGGAGGCCGGACAGGTCGCGCCTTGCGAGTGCGCACCGCAGATGAATGCCGGCGCATGGCCTGTCGGGACGTATGTTGGTTGCGGGAGTAGGATTTGAACCTACGACCTTCAGGTTATGAGCCTGACGAGCTACCGGGCTGCTCCATCCCGCGTCACCAACGCGAACTGCCAGGCAGTCCGGAAGCGCATTTTCAGTCCATACCGTATAGGCGATACGGACAGCGGAACGCTTCATCCCGCAATATCGACAAAAAGGGGCGGCCATTGATGGCC
>JBEVME010000008.1:0-36286 GCA_040508785.1 Sphingobium sp. | reverse complement strand
CTCACGTCAGTTTCGCGACGGCGGGCGTGGCAGCGGTGAACTGGCCCGAGCTCGAATTGCCTGGTCACGCGCCGAGTGCAGTTCGCTACAGGCGCTCGCCGCTAAGAGCCGCGTCGTCCTTCAGTTCGAAAATCCGCTGGTTCACAATCTGTGTGGCCGGGATTGGTGTGATCGCGAGCAGGCCGACCGTGAGGCGCGCTCAGACCCGCACGAGGCGCTCTATCTCGTCGCCCTCGAACAAGGTCTGGCCAGCCTACCCGAAGGCGCGCCCGAGCGATATGCGATCGACTTTGCCGAGGCCTTTGCCGTGCATGCTCGCACGCTCGATCCGGACTGGCCACTTGGCCGCTCAACGCCGCTCGATGGAGCGATGGACGATGCGCTCAATCTCGGCTTTGCCGACGCCGTCACCCGCATCCAGGCGCGTGCCGAAATGCCATATGCCGATCCGGACGATTGCGATTTCGGCAGTCCCGAGGACGCATGGGCTGCCGCCGCCGAGGAAGCCCTGCGACGTGTCCGCCGCGCACACCTCGCACGCCTGATCGCGCCGAGCGAGGGCGGCCGCCAGCTTCGCAATCGCTTCTACACCCACGTTGGCATTGCTGAGATGGCAGAGGATCTGGCGGCCTGGACGCGCACCTTCGCGCTACCACGCGGTCAACTCGACGCCGACGCAGCAGTTGCCGCGTTGCAGCTTTGGCTGTCGCCGGCCGCTTGCGACGGGGTCGATGCCGCGATGCGCGTTTTGATCAACGATCCCTTCGTCGCCCGCGCGACGCGTTACGCCGCGGTGCGCATGGGCCCTACCCTAGGCGGCGGCCATTCATGAGCGAGTTCAATCGCCTTCTGCTCAACCTCCATGCCGAAGCCCGACGCTGCGACCGAGACCAGGCGATGCTCGGTGCGCTTGGCGTGGGCGCCTTCGCCTATCCGCACCAACTCGACAGCGTCCACCGAATGCTGACCGCACCCGCCTGCCGCTGGCTGCTTGGCGACGAGGTTGGTCTCGGCAAGACCGTCCAGGCGATCATGGTGATGCGTGCGCTCGCCGCTCAGTCGCCGCGCCCCTTCATCGCCGCGCTTGTCGTCCCCGACGATCTTGTCGAGCAGTGGGAGAAGGAATTGCTCGCGCGTGGCCACGCAATCGCGATTGAAGCAGGCGAAGCTGGCGAAGCCAGCAGTAATCTCGTTATTCGCCTGGCGCGCCCGAGCCGAATCGCCGCCGGCGGCAAGATCAACCCAGACAAGGTCGACCTGCTCCTAATCGACGAGTTCACCAAGCTCCAAGTCGCAGTTCGCAACGAATTGATCACCGCCGGCCGCTCAATCCCGCACATCATCGCGATGACCGCGACCCCCGCCTTGCACCAGTCGCGCACGCGCAGCGAACTTCTCGAATTGCTCGAGCCAGAAGCCGCTCGGATCGCCCGGGCCGAGGATCGCAGCATCCTGAAGGTGCTCGCCGAGCGCGAAGAAACCGCGCTCAAGCGCTACGATGGCGAATTGGCCGATGCCGCGCGCCGCCGCGCGGTCGAGGACAGCTACGGCCTTTATCGTCGGTTGATTCGAACCCAGCGCACCGACTATCCCGACACGCTGCCGCAGCGGCGGTATCAGCCGATCCGGGTCGCACCCACCGATGGCGATATTGAACGCGCCAAAGCGACGCGTGCCTATCTCGAAGCCGCCGAAACCGCCGGGCTCGACTATAAGCGCGACGCGCTGCTGCAAGTCGCCGGCCGCAGTCCACAATCGCTACGCGAACGTCTCTCGACGCTGAAACGAACCCAAGGCGTGCAGCATGCGTGGCGGCGGATCGACACGGTGCTGCGCGACGAGCCCGGTGACGCCAAACTCGATGCGCTCGTCGATCATCTGCGCGGCGTGTTGGCGCGACGGCCGCACGCGCGAATCATGATCGTCGCCGAGGACAATCCGACCACCGACTATCTCCACGACACGCTCTCGAAGCTGGTCGATGCAAAGATTGCTCGCAAGCGGCGCGTCATGCGTGCCGCCGAAGAGCTCGAAGTGCAGGTCGCCATGCTCAAGGACGCGCTCGAGGAGTTCGTCGGCGGCGAGGCCAATATCCTCGTCGCCGCCCTTGACGCGCGCGAAGGTCATAACCTCCAGTTTGCCGACGAGATCATCTTTTTCGCGCTGCCCTGGTCGCCCCACGACATCCAACAGTGGATCGGGCGCATCGACCGCCTGGGTACACGCGGGGTTCCGTCGAGCCGAACCATCGCCATCACGCCGATCGTCACCGAAAACTCGATCGAGGCGCGCATCCTCGACGTCCTTGAGGCGACCAAGGTGTTCGAGAAAAGCGATGTCTATGACGAGTCCGAATGGGCTGAGATTAGCAATGCGATAAATGCGGCCGCCGAAGGCAACCGGGGAGCCAGTTGGACCGAGGCGGCATCCTGCGCGCTCGATCTTGGCGATGCCGCCGACGAATGGTTGAAAAGCACCAAGCTGCCGCCGAGCCCGCGCACCACCATTGCCGAAAAATACGCGTCACGGTTGCGCGCGCGTGATTATGCCTGTCCGCTCATCGTCGGAAACCACGACGACAAGTTGACCTGGTTTCAATGGCGAGAGCGCGGTCTCGATGTCCTGCTGAAGCTTGCCCGCGAGGAATTTTTCGACATTCGCGGCGACAAAGATGGCGACCAGTCCTTCAAGACGATCTGGTATAAGTCGAAGCACCCGGAATTACCGCTCGGCGACATCGACAGCCGTCATGCCGGCCACCGCCAGGCGTTCATCACCAGACGCACAGCGATCGAGTGCCCGCCCAACACCTATGTCGAGCAGGGCGAAGGCAGCAAACGGCGCCTCCATTTCCTCGATCATGGCTGCAGCCTGCACGACCAGATCGTCACCGCAGTCCTCAGTCGGCCGATCGCGACAGATCTCACCAGCGAGTTCACCGTCGAATATCCCGCGGAGCACCCAATCCTCGCACACGAAGGCCAACGGCTGCTGGTCGCGATCGCGACGCTTGATCTGTCGGGCGCGCTCGCGCCGGACGTCGACGCGGTTGTCGGCGCGGCAGACCCGACCGCATCCAAAGCCGAACAGGATGCGCGCGCTTCGACCGTGCGGATGCTCGGGGCCGCGCTCGCCGCTGACCGGCGTTGGCTCCTCGACCGCTGCCCACCTGAATTCATGATTAGCGTGTACGCCGAAGAAGGAGGCGGCTTCACCGCTGCCCCAGACGCTGCTGCATTGATCCTCGACTCCGCCCACGCCCGCCAGCGCGGCCGGCAACTTGGCCGTCGGCGCTCAGCCCTCGCGGAAGCTGCGCTCGTCCAGGCGCGGAAGGGGGCACAACAGGATCTGCAGAAACGTGGATCCGAGGCGCTCAACCGGGCGCTGCTCGCCGTCAGCGGCGGCGCTGACTACCGCCTGTTTGCGATTGACGCCGATATCGAGGCGCAAATCGCCGCTGCCCGCGCCGAACTCGCCAGCGCCGAGAAGCTCGACCAGAAACTCGTCTTTAATCAGGCGGCTGTCCGCGGTGCCGCGCTCGCGGCGCAATTGGCCGAAGCTGCCGGAAATGCCCGAAAAGCCTGGCTCGCCGGAGCCGCCGCATCCGTCGAGCGGCAGGCGGCACTCAGCAAGCCGCGCTATTTTTGGGTGGTGGCGCGCAAGATCAGCGAGGAGCGCCAAGCAAGCCAGCAATGATGCCGTGCGCCTCGGCATCAACGCGCCAGGACCAAGGGCTCAACCGCACACCCGTGAGCATTGCCGCGCGCTCCGCCTGACGCGGGGGCGGCGTCAGAAACTCTAAGGTCTCGCTTGGCGCGTCGTACTTCCAGACCGGCGCACCCTGGCCAAGCGTGAACCCGACGATGATCCAGTGCCAAACATCGCGGCTCGGCGACTCCCACAAAGTTGCCGCACCATCCCGGATCGCGAGCAGCACACGGCGCTGGGTAAAACCGCTTTCGATCACAGCCGGATAAAAGCCCTCATCGCTCGCGCGCGCCCAGCGGCCACTGACGTCGTGGGGGAAGCCGTAATATCCCCCGCTGCCGCTCAGCACCGCGACCTTGTGGGGTTCATCAAGCGTGAACCGCTCGCCGCTGCTGGTTAGCGCGCGCGCATAGTCGGTGAGCGCTCTAGCATCGGCAGCAGGCTCGTCGCTGCCAGCAAGTTCGACCAGCGCGTCCCGCCACGCCGGGCGCCCGAGTTCGCGAAGCAGCGGGATTGCGATATATTCGGCCAACGCCGCATCATCGCTGAGATGCCGAACCGTCTCGTCCGAACTGACGGCAGCGCCGCCGAGGATAGTGTCGTCAGCGCCGCCCCAGACGATCCGCCGCGGCGGCGTCGCCGCATAGCCGCGACCCGCACCCGTCACGAGTTCATCGATGTCGCCACTGCGCATTAACAAGCCGATCGCCTCGTCGATTGCCGTGCGCAGCGCCTCATCCTCGACCCCGAGCGGACGATAGGCTTCCTTGCACCCGCTGGTGATGCGGCCCCGGCTGACATACCCGGCCTCGCGAACGGCATCGCGGATATGGCGCAGCACATTGCCGCCCAGATGCTCGGCCTCGCCGGAATATTCCAGTGTCTCGGCCCAAAGCGCGGCGTTGCTCATTCTTCGCTGCCCAAAGCGACAGCCGCCGAGATCGCACTATCAATCTGATCGCGCGCCGCCCGGTCATGCGCAACGATGATCAGGTGCGACCGTGCACGGGTCAACGCGACATAGAGGTCGCAGACCGTGAAAAGCGCGCCGAGCCCCGAGAAGTCGGCGAGGATCACCACGTCCGCCTCGAGACCCTTGAAGCTGCGCGCGGTCGTTACGAGGATTCCCCCGCCTTCCCGCCAGGCGCGCGCATCCTCGACCAGCGGCACTCCATCTAACGCTGTGACGCTTCCAAGAGGGCCACGCGCCTTTCCAGCCGGCCCGATGATCGCTATCTGCCGGGGGCTCAGCCGGTGTTCGCTTAGCAGTGAGCGCAATTCCTGCTGGATCAGACCGGCAATTGCGGTCGGATCCTTGGGCGTGATGATCTTGGGCGGCCGCCCCAGCGGTGCAGTTTCGAACGGCAAGGTGACGATCTGGGTCGCGGCATTGGCGCACGCGACGATCCGACGCGTGTTGCGGCAGTTAATATCGAGCGGGAAGCGGAAGGCGTTTTTGATCGGGGGATCGACCGGCTCGCGGCGCAAGCTCTGCGCTTTGTCGAGGAAAGCCCAAGCCGGGCCCTCCGAATCCCAAAGATATTCGAGCGCGTCCCACCAACTCGGCGAGAAATCCTGCGCCTCATCAACCACGAGCGCGGCATAGGGCGGTCCGTCCCCGTACAAATCCATCGCCGCCTGCGCGAGCAGATCGGGCGCGATCTCATCCCACCAGCGCTGCGGCTCGCCTTCGTTGACGACGAAGGCGATGCCCGCTTCCTTGCAAAGATCGGACGCGAGGCGGTGGAAGTTCTCCACTTTGATGAGCCCGCCATCCTCAACCAGTTCGCCGGCCAGTTCCTCGCGAATCCAGCGTGCCAGTTCGGCGTTGAAGCATGTGAACAGGACCCGTTTGCCCTCGCTTGCGAACGACCGCGCTCGCTGCATCGCGAGCAGCGTCTTGCCCGAGCCAGCCACGCCTTCGATGATCCCGCGCGGATTGGTCTCCATCCCGCGCAGAACCTGCAATTGCTGGCGGGTCAGCCGCGACAGCGCCGCTTCATTGGCCGCCAAGCTGATGCTGAGCGGCTCGTAAATTCGGAACTCCGGCGCCAACGCACGGCGGATCGCATCGAGGTCCGCGACCGAAAGCTCGGGCTTAAATGCGCCATTGGCCTTGTAGACTCGAAGCAGCGCCGCCTCGAAATTCCTCATATCGTCCATCGACAGGATCGCATCGAGAGGCAGGTCAGCAGGCGCTTCGCCCTTGAACAGACAATGGGGGAAGGCAACCGCAGTCCCCCACATCGCGCGATCGGCGAGCGGCTTGCTGCAAATTTGTTCGACTCGGCGCTTCAACGCCCATTTGCTGCGCGACGCCTGGCGCACAGGATCCTTGATCTCTTCAAGCCCGTTCTTCTTGCGCCGCCACCAGCGCCGGCCCTTAAGTTCGATCTCGCCACCTTTCACCTCCAGCACCAGCACGCCGTGCTGGCGGTGCAGGATTAGAAAGTCCGCCTCGCCTTCGCGCGCCGGCGCTTCGATATTGTCGCGGGCCGGGTTCGCCCAAGGCAGCGAATGCATGACGATGTACCCAGCGCCCAGGCTGATCAACATCGCGCGCGCGACATCGGCCTCCGAGCCATATTCGATCGTGTCGGGATCGATCGGAGGAATGAACAGCGCCATTAGCCGACGACCTTCACGAACTGGGCAAGCGCAGCGACCGCATCGGCGGGCACCACTAACTCGCTGGCGCACTCCATATGGTGCGAGGCAGCGCGGTAGCGAATGCGCATGCCGCCGGTGACCGGCTGCAACACGCCGACCGTCCATTCCGCGCTGGTCGAGCCGAAGGCATGGCCATCCGTCCGCCGCAACAGATACAGGTCCGTCTTGGTCGGCGTGCCGCAGAACGGGCGGAACAGGCAAAGCGCGCCGGTCAAAACCGTGCCGCCTTGCCCATCACCATTCTTGCCGGACAACATGTTACCTGTGACCCGGAACAGCAAATCACCCGCCTCGGCGCCGCCGACCGCATAGCGTGGCGACGCAGCATCTCCTGCGAGATTGCCCGCAACGATCATGGCCGAGGTCAATTCCGGCGTTCCCGCCGGGTCTGGAGCGAGCGTCGTCGCGCCGGTACTGACCGGCCCCACCAACGCGACGTTCGTCGCGATCGGCAGCGCACGGACAACCAGCAGAATGTCGACCGCCGCAACGTCCTTGCCCGACGCCAACGCCTGCGCACGGGCGGTGCAGGGCTCGCTGTCATTGAACGGATGTGACAAACAAATCACGCGGCCGCTCTCGTCGATCAGGCCACCATCTGCCTTGGTTACCGGCGCGCCGCTTTCCTCAAGATCGCGCGCCAGACCGTCGAGCGCCTCATCCTCGCGGCGTTCGCTAATGCCGAGCGGTGTGCCGGCAAAGCAAGCCTTCAACAAATCGCCGCCAGTGAATCGATCAAACATCGCATGGTCGAACCGGTTCTTGTAGGATCGCAGGCACTGATAACAGCTGTCATCGCAGGTGCAGTCGTCGAGCAACGCGATCGCTTTCTCGACAAGCCGCTGTGGGTCACGCGACGCGGCTTTGACAAAGCCAGCACCGCCGGCCGCCTGATCATAGAGGTAGAGGTCGATGAACTGCTGATCGTCGCTCGCTGGTGCGAAGCGGAAGTCGCCGTCGATGTCGTTCGGCTCAAGGTCCTCTAGCTTGCATGCGGCGCGGCGCAGCGCCTCAACCGCCGAGCGCGCGGCAATCATTGTCGAAGGGCGATCGGGATCGAATCGCCAAGCGCGCGGCAGCCCCAGTCGGAACACCGCCACGTCGGTCCGAAACTCATTGCCGAGCACGATTTTGTAGACGCTGCCCGTGCATTGATCGGGCTCTTTCGGCCGCTTGGGGCGCGGCCGATCATGCGGCTGCCCCGACCCCAATTGCTTGAGCGTCGGATCGAAGTCCGATGGCTCGATCCGCCCGCACTGGGTGCAATAGTTGAATGCCGGGTTCTGGGCGTTCAGCGACCCGCGATTGGTAACGACGAGATCCTTGCTCTCGCTCCAGCCTTCCCATCCTGTGCCGATAGGCCAAGAACCGCCACCCCGGCGCGAGCCGGGCGAGAAGGTCATCGAGTCGAGCGTCGCCTTGGTGGGACGGAGCCGCATGCCGGCGTCAAACTCTGGCGGCAGCGCCGTGATCGTCGGCGGATGCGAAAAGCCCGGCGGCCGAACCCAGCGCCGCGCCGGTCCGAGCGTTGCGCGGCCACTGCATGCGGGACAGTCGCGCGTCTGGTCGACATAGCCGTCGCCCCAAGCGAGCAGATCGGCATAGTTGCAGACCCGGCACTGAAAATAGAGCCGCTTTTCACGATAGGCATCGAGGCGATCACTGTCGCGCTCGGAATAGATGCCGAGCGACAGGAACCGCTTGCCATCGACCCACACCTCGTGGCCTGGGGCATACTGGCTGAGCGCGGCGTTTAGCGCCTGTTGCGGCGAGTAGCGCCGCTTGGGCCGCCATGGGTCCGCGCCTTCTTCAAACACGCTGAACGACGCGACATCGGTCGGGAAGGCATATTTGGGCAACAGCCCAAGCGCGAACAGCCGGTCGAGCAGACGCCCATTATCGATCACGGGCGTATCGTCGTCGCTCGCATCCTCGATAATCTCATCGGCGAAGTCGTCGGCGGCGGCAGCGGTCGCAACAGCAACCATTGCCGGCGGCTCAGGCTTGTCTTCAGCCGGCTTGATCAGTTCCTCAGCGAGGACCTCAGGAAGATCCTTGAGCACCGCAGCCGGGTCGAGCGTCGGGCACGAAGCAGTGAACAGCCGCTCGATATCAGCGTGCAATGCGGCGCGGTTTGACGCGATCCAGTCGCGCAGGCCCGCCAGCGAAAAGACGTCGGCTTCACCGTTGACGAAGTCAGCGACCGAGCCGAGCGATGAAAACACGTCCGATCCGCTGGCGACATCATCTATCCGGTCCTGCTGGAATCGCCCGATCAGGAAGCCGAACGCCTGCCGCTTCGCGATCACGACATTGTCGAGATTGAGGATCGGATCCGGTGCCGGTCCCGCGACGATCGGCGCGGGATCGCGGAAATGGTTCTGATCGTGACTGTCCGCGCCACAAAACATCACTACGGTCGAGAGGCCCGCGCCTCGGCGACCGGCACGACCGGCGCGCTGCTGATAATTGGCGCGGCCCGGCGGCACGTTGCGAAGCGCCACGGCGGTCAGGCCGCCAATGTCGATCCCTACCTCCATCGTCGTCGTGCAACTCAGGATGTCAATTGGCGCGCCGGGCTGCCCATCCTGCTCGATCGGGATATCCTGGAAGCGCAGTTCATAGGCTTCGTTGCGCGACATCGCATTCGCCATGCCGCTGTCGTTCAACGCCGCCGAATGCTCCTCGGCGATCAACTGGTGCGGCGAATAGCCGTCCGCCGGATCGCTCATCCGCTCCCACAGGCGGCGGAAAAACGCCTTGCGGCTCCGGAACACCGGATCGGCGACGGGGTCGATGGGGTGCGCGTTGCCGGTGCAACTCGTGCAGCGGTCGCCAACGAGCGCATTGCGGGGCGACACCGTCGTGCAACGTTCGCAGCGGATCCACTGCGTGTCGGGATCCATAGCGAGCGCGACCTTGGAACCAAGCACGTAGAAGTCGCCCGTAGCGCCCGGCGAGAACACATCGCGTAGCACGGGCGTCACGACTTTCGCAAAGTCGCCTTTTAGCCATTGCTTCAGCCCGCGCTCTTCGAGGAGCGTCGTGAACTTGCGCGAAAATTTGCCCGTCCAAGGCCGGACGCCCGACGAACCACGCGCGCCTTCAACATTGATCGGGGTGTGCTGGAGCTTGATCCCGTGCTTCTTCAGCGCCTGCCACAGCCAAAGCTCGACCAGGGCGCTACGCGCCTCGTCTTCGCTAAAACCGGCGATCGTCGGGACGGTGATGCCCGAGGTGAGCTTGCTCGCCTCGGTTTTGGTGAGCTTGGGGCGGAGCGTCGCCAGCGCGAGCGGAAACACGCCGGTATGGTCATCCTGCAGCACCGCATAAATGCTCTGATAGACCGAGAGCGGCGTCTCGCCGCTGGTTTGACTCGAAAGCATCCGGAAATCGTCGATCTCCGCATCCGGGTGGCCGATCAGATCGAGCGCGCGCTTGCCCGCCCGCTCTATCCGGCCATCTTCCGCACCTGAGAGGCGCAATCGCACGCCATGCCGTGCGCCGCCAAGCGCGATCGCGAGCGGCGCATCGTCTAGCGACGGCGCAAAAATCGGCTGCTTGAGAGCGGTCATACCGGCGAGCAGCAATGGTCTCAGACTGTCGCGAAAGGAGAAGGTCTTGAGCGTGCCCGCCAGCCGCGAAGCGGTCTGCCGGCCATCGGAGAAGACCAGTGCCTTGCGGCCCCGCAGCGGCGTATCGACGCCCGGCCGCGGCGGCTGTTCAAGCACCTGCACCGAGATCAGTTCTTGGAACGGCTGCTCGCCCTTGGTCTGCAGGTCGGAAATGCCATTGGACGAGTTCTGCCCGCAATCCGCGCCGCAGCGCGGGCATTTGCCGAACAACTTGTCGCCAAGCTGCGGCGGCAACCAAACCTCGCGTACGAAGGTGCCGCCGGCATCAATCTTGCCCGTTGCAAGGTCGAGCCAGACCGGACGGACGACCCCTGCGGATTGCGGCTTTGGATCTTCAAGGCACACATGAACCGGCTCGATCAGTCCAGTGTCGCCCGCATAAGCATAGCCACTGTCTTGCCACAGATGTTCGGTCCCGGCCGGCGCGCCGATATTGGCGCGCGCTACCGACAGGCCGCACGACCGGCAACTGTGCAGTTCAATGATCTGCGCGCCGCAGCCGCAGGTCCGCCGCGGCTCCGAGTAAAGCCTGCCGGTCGGCCCGCCGCGCAGGTCTGCGTCGATCTGATCGCATTGCGGATTGGCGCAAGCCCATAGCCCGGGCAGGCCACGAAACAGCATATGGACGCGCGCCGGCAGCAACGGAGGCTTGTCGGGCTCCGGCTTAGCCAGCGAGGCCAGTTCCAAGAGCACATCGGTTGCCGCCGCACCATCAGCCGAGCCCGGAAACAGAATGTCCGGCAGATCCGTCAACGCCCACGCAGCGCCCTGATCCTTGACCGGATCATCGTCGGCCTTGGCACCGCTCGTGATATTGCGCAGCCGCCCGACGACGGGCCGATCGCCAAGCACGTCCGCCAGCGCTGCGGGCAGATCGTCGGCATGACTCTCGAACCCCTGATCGGTTGCGTGTCCGAGCGGGTAGCGCCGCGCCACGCTGACGCTGCCCTCGGGGCAACTGATCGTATCGACGACCAGGAACCGCGCCTCGGTGCACGCCTCGCCATGCGGCTCGACGACCACCGTTTCCTCGATTCGGGCGCCCTGAGGATCAAGACCCCCTACGCTCACCATGATTGCATCCGGGCCGCTGTCGTTCCGCTTCAGCGACACCGGCGCGCCGACGATGTCTGTTCTCCCGGTGGCGAGCGGGGACAAGACGGCTGATCGCTCCGCGAGTATAGTCGATTGCAGCGCATCGAGCGACACGCCCGCGAGCCGCGCAGCGAGATCGGCATCGCCGGGACCGCCGCCCTTTACGGCATGCTTGGTGCCGGTAAGCGGCTGGATCGCTTTCGCGTCGAGACCGCACAGGCCCGCGACAAATTCCTTCGCCGCTTCTGCATTGGAGAAGGAGGCGCTGGTTGCGATGAACACGACGCGCGAGGGCGGAAGACCGAGCCGATCGAGCACGCGGCGCACGAGATAGGCGACCTCGGTCCCGTTCGCGCCGCGATAGAGATGCGCCTCGTCGAGGATGAAGAGGAACTTCTCGGTCGGGTTCGCCTCGAAATAGGCCCGCGTCTGGGAGAATATCTCGCGCTCGAGCGGCCGCAGCAGCATATATTCGAGCATCGAATAGTTGGTGACGAGGAGGTCGGGGCATGCCTCCTGAATTTCGTGACGCGTCAGCAGTTCGGGATCGTCGGGATGCTCGTTGGCGCGCAGAGGGTTTCCGGCTGCATCCTCCCAATGCTGGCCCGAGTTGCCGTACCAGGTCCGCAAACCGTCATAGGCACCAAGGAAGCTGTCGGGCTTACCCGGCCAGCGGCCCTTCTCGCGCAGCGTCTCGACTAGCTTCTGGTCCTTTTCACTGCCGCCGCGCGCCGCGTCTTCGATTGTGAGATAATAGTCGAGCGTCTTCAGCCGCTGCTGATCGCGCTTGCTGTTACGGAAGCCTGGATAGAGCGTGCGGCCAGTATAGCGGCCGAATTTAGCCGGGCGGCCGCCTGCATCCTTGAACGCTTTTCGTACCGCGCCTGAACCAAACAGGTTGCGCAGGCGCCCCAATTGATCATTGACCAGCGCGTTCATCGGATAAAGCAGGAGCGCGCGCACGGCGCGAGTCTCGAACTGCTTCGGCCGATCGAGCGCCTCCTCCGCTAACCGCGCAAGAACCGGCAACATAAAGCTCTCGGTTTTGCCGGAACCCGTGCCTGTGGTGACGACGATGCCGGTGCCGGCCGCGTCGGCGTGAGCCGTCAACTCGAGCGCCTGCGCTTGATGCTCATAAGGCGGGTTGAACAACAGGCCTTCGCTCTTATCGGCAAGCGCCGTCAGGAACGCGCCGACTCCATCAGGCAGGGCCAAATCCTGGTAACGCCGCCTGCCCTCATAGCTCGGCGTACTCTCGATATAGGGGGTCTGTGCGATGCCGTCACCGGACAGCAAAGTGCGCCGGAGGGCTACGACATTCGGATGAGACAGATGGTAGGTCGCCTCGATATACGAGGCGAGCGCTTCGCGCATGTGATCGATCTCGGTACGCACGACGATGGTCCTCCCCAGTCGCCTGCATCTCTACGGCGCCCCCAGGGGGAACTTTACCGGAATAGCAAACAGGTTCAATTGGTTCCGCAAAGGCGTGGCAGAGCCATCGACTTGTCTTACGAAGACGACCAAATCGCGACGATGTTGCGCCAATCCGAGGGCATCCATGAGCAGCACATTCCTCGGGCTCAGGCCTGGAGGATTACGAGCAATTGCGCGATGAAGGAGAACGCAGGCGTTAGCTTGCGTGGCAATCGAGCGCGGAGGGCAACGATGAAGGACGGCCACTGGATCTACGTTCCCACGCCAGACGCGGAGCGGCCTTGGACGGGACGGATCTGGAACGAGGGAGACCAGAGCAACCGTTGGCGCTTCGAGATGATCCGCTCAGGCATTGACGGCGACTTCACAACGGTTCCTCCGTTTCAGGATGCGGCGCCGGTTATCGGGCTATTTGACCATCAGCGGCCCTGCACTCTCGTGCGCCCGCTGATCACTCGTGTGGACAACGGAAAGGCAGGTCTCGACTTCCCATTCTTACGCACACGCATCGAGGGCAGCTGCGAGGCGCTCCTGACTGGCCTCGCAGTAGCCGACGAGCTGGATGAGGTTTTCGCCGGCGTTGGTTTTGAGTCGGAGGCGTTCTCCGCTTGGTATAGCGGGCGCGCATTCTCAACACAGCGCGATTACGAATCTCGGACGGATCGGATAGAGACCAGCGGCGCTCAGCGGGAGGTAGTCCAAGTCCCCGGCCTTGGCGAGGTCGAAGGCATCAGGCTGGCTACCGTCCAGGAGAATCACCGCTCTAGCGTGGTGATGTCGCGGCATATCCTCAAGGTCAGGTTCGAAAAGGCACAGTCGCTCCGCGAAGTCATCAATCTGTGCCTCGGGCTCGAATTCCTGTTCGGCTTTCTCGCCGGCTTTCGTCCGAAGCCCCCGGCGTTCAATATCTGGCAGACCTCAGCCCCCCAGGGAACTGGGACATTCGCGATGGATAAGATTCCGCCCCAAGCTCCCGAAGGTAAACTTGAGATTGGAGGGGTTCGATGGTCAAGGGGCGACGCGCCTCACCCGATGAGACTGATCCACCGTTGCGACCAGGGCGGTATCGGACTGAAGCACGTGCTCGATGCCTTCACGAACAAGCCGAATGATTACGTCATTCGGATCCATGCTGTTGAGGCAAGCCGCCATTTCGCGACGACGTTGAACAACAAATTCGCGCAGGCGATGCCAGTGTTCGAGGAATTTTTGCGGTCAACCTTCACCGCGCCCGACGAAGTCAGCTACGCCGCACACGAGAAAACCTTCTTCGATTGGATTGAGGCATCGCAGGAGGAGAGCGTTCGGGAGTTCGCGAAGAAGCACGTCAAAGTGGTCCAACGCAAGGCACCATCCTTGCCGCAGCTAATCGATCGCGGCCTTCAGACGCTGAGGGCAGACGGGTTCCGCTTTCCCACACCATTGGCCAAGGGGATCGCCTCCCGGCGTGGAGCGATGTTTCACTCTGCGCCCCTGATGGAGGAGAACGACGTACCTGCTTTCTATCACGAAGTTCGCGCAATCACGTTCGCACTTCTGCTGCTTACGTTAAAAGACCTCGGGATCCCGGTCTCAACCTTGATAGAAGAGTATCATGCCCTTTCCGACTACTCGGACTTCCTGAAGGAGGGACCATGGGAGAGGCGGGAGCGCGAGGCGGAAATCAAGCAAGACGAAGATGCTGAGCAGCGCCGAGATTGGTCGGTAGGGGGGGGCGAAAAACGGACATCAGCAGCCCAGCTGAAGAGAAATTTCCCAAAGATCTGAGTGCCCATTTCTGTCATGTCGGGCGCACCATCATATGTATTGAGGCCCGCATAAGCGCGTACGGCCGTTGGGACTTGCGAATCCTGGCGGGTTCGGATTTCGCCTTCAACGCGCATCATTTGGGCGGTGTAGGTCTTGCTCGACGCCTGGACGATCTCGAGGTCCTTGGCCCGACTGTCATGACGCAAACACGATCTGGGCGATGTCCCTAGTCAGGCGGAGCGCGCCACGAACGCGCCGGCATCCCGATCCTTCACGACCTGGTCAGCGCGGAATACCGATCCGCTCATGCTGATATAGATGCCGGGCGGTGCGATCTGGGCGGTGGCGACGGCCATGCCAAGGTTGAAGCTGGCATCGCTCTCGCCGAAGCGAGCGGGGGCGAGCGCGCCGACCAGCACGATCGTCTTGCCCACTATGTCGGCCAGCGCTGCTGCGGTCGTGGTCATCGTATCCGTTCCATGGGTGATGACGATATGCGCCTCCGGCGCGGCGGCCACTCTGGCGCGGATGATGGTGCGGTCCGCCTCGTCCAGTTCCAGGCTATCCTTGCGGGTTGCTTCCTCGACCCGCACCGGGCGCCTGACGCGCGCAATCTCCAGCAACTTGCCGACCACGGTTTCGCCGATCTTGTAGTCCGACAGCGCATCGAAATAGATTTTGTCGATGGTGCCGCCTGTGGTGAGAAGCAGAATCGGCGCGCCCGGATCGCCGACGCTCATTTGCCCGCTGCCATCGCTTCGCCCCGGTCGCGGGCGGCGGCCAGAGTGTCGGTGAGCAGCGACACCAGGCGCTCGTCTGCATCCATCACATTCAGCCCTTCGCGAGTCATGCCCCCCTTGCTGGCGACGCGATCGGCCAGGGCGGCTGGCCCCTCCTGCGCGTCTGCGGCCATCGCAGCCGCACCCTGTACGGTGGCAAGCGCCACGCGCGCGGCCTGGTCGGCCGGGATGCCGATACGCTCGGCCGCACGCGCCAGGGCATCGACGAAGCGGAAGAGGAAGGCGGGGCCGCAGCCCGCAAGGGCAGTGACCGCATTCAGATCCGCCTCGTCAGCGATCCATTCGACCAGGCCCAGCGGCGCGGCGAGCGCATTCATCGTCGCCCTTGCGGCTTCGCCCGAGCGAGCGTCGGCAAGCAGCGCCACCACGCCGAGTCCGATGCCCACCGGCAGATTGGGCATGGCCCGAACAATGTCACCGGCTGCCGGAAAATGGTGGCGCAAGTCGGACAGCGTCGTGCCAGCCAATATCGAAAGGACAGGGGTGTCCTGACGGCACAGGGGCGCCAGCGACGCAGCGACGTCCGTCAGTTGCTGCGGCTTCATGCCGAGCAGGATCAAGCAGTCGGCCGGCAAGGTCGCGGGATAGACGGTCACCACGGCAACGCCGTCCGCCACCGCCTTGCCGCTCGGCCGCAGCACCGTGACCCGCGCGGGATCGAGACCGCAGGCAAGCCAGCGACGGAGCATCTGCCCCGCCATATTGCCGCAGCCGACGAGGAAGAGATGCGCTGGAAAGGCGTCCGCCATTTGAGCGATCAGGCTTCGCCGCGGGTTTCGATCAGGCTGGCGGAAATAGCCTCTGACGGCGTCTTCCCACCCCACAGCACAAACTGGAACACCGGGTAGAAGCGCTCGCACTCGTCGATTGCCGTTTCGACCAATATCTGCGCCTGGTCCAGCGTGAGCGTACCGCCGTGGCCGAGCAGCGCGCCGTGGCGAAAGAGAATGATGCCGCTGGACGACCAGAGCTCGAAATGGCCGAGCCAAAGCTGCTCGTTAATAAGTCCCAGCGCTTCGTAGATGATGGCCCGCTTTTCGTCGGTTACCCGAATGTCCGGCATGGCGAGCAACTGAAGCACCTGGTCCTCGTCGCGCCAGATGCCGCGCACCTCATATTGCGCCCAGGAGCCCTGGGTGCTGGCGACAATCTCGTCCTCGCTGACCTGATCGTAGCTCCAGCCATGGGCATCGAAAAAGGCGCACAGCATGTCGATGGGCGCCGCTTCGTGGGCACCATTTTCGAACTCGTCGCTGTCCATCATCGGCGGGCCTTAGCACCGCCGCCTGGCAAAGGACAGTCGTGACGCATAGAAAGCGCCTTATTCCGCGCCCTTTGCCTTGGATTTGCTGCCGCGCACACTGCTGGTGAGCACCTCCGCGCGCTTGCCTTCCAATGCATCGACGCGCGCCTTGAGCAGTTCGACTTCCTCTCGGGCGGCTGCGGCGAGCGCTTTTACCGCATCGAATTCCTCACGGCTGACAAAATCGGCGCCGCTGATCCATTCCTTGGCTTTTTCGCGGGCATTGGCCTCGAACTCGCGGGTCATGCCGGCCACTGTCCCGGCGGCGCCATTCACCAGCTTGGCGAGATCGTCGAAGATGCGGTTTTCGCTCTGCATGGTTCAATCCTGTCGAAGTTCTTGCACGTCGCGCATCATATCTGGGTGCGCAGGGCCGGCGCGACAAGGGTGCTGGCATCGGGATTGAGCCGGCCGATTTCGAAGTTCAGATAGGCGGCAAAGCAAAGCCAGACGAGGTACGGCACCATGAGCAGTCCGGCGGCGCGCCGGATGCGCCCGATCAGGGAGGCCGCGGCGATCGCGGTCAGCAGCATTGCGATGATGAGCACCAGCGCGCTGCCCACCTGATGGGCGCGGAAAAAGAGCGGCGACCAGAGCAGGTTCATGACCAGCTGAGCCAAGAACAGGGTGATGGCCAAGCCCCTCATCCTGGCGCCGCGCGCATGCAGCACGATCGCAAAGGCCAGACCAAGCAGAATATAGAGGATCGTCCACGCGATCGGGAAAACGGCCGCCGGCGGCATCAGCGCAGGCTTTTCGAGCGCCGCGAACCAGCGATTTTGGTAACCGCTATTGGCGAAGCGCCCGGACAGGAAGCCCAGGAATACGATGGCGGGAACGGTAACCAGCGCCCAGCGCAGATAGGCGAGGCGAAGCTGGCCCGGAGAGGCGATCTCGTTCATCGGTTGTGCTGTCCACCCCCTGCTATTCGGCGGCCTCCGGCGAATCCTTGAGTGCCGAATCCAGCCGCCGGCCTACGGTTTGCGGAGAAAGCGTGCGTCCCGCAACCCGTGAATAGAAAATCGGGATGAGGAAGAGGGTTATCAGCGTCGCCATCGAGACGCCGAAGACGATAACGACGCCGATCGAATGGCGTGACGCCGCGCCCGCGCCGCCGCGTATGACCAGCGGGATCGCGCCGAAAACTGTGGCGATGGAGGTCATCAGGATCGGCCGCAGGCGGCGCGCAGCCGCCTGTCGGATCGCGTCGGCGACCGCCAGCCCCTCGTCGCGCAGCTGGTTGGCGAATTCGACGATCAATATGCCGTTCTTAGCCGCCAGCCCGACCAGCATGACGATGCCGATCTGGCTGTAGAGGTTGATCGTGCCCGCCGTCAGCATCAGCCCCAGCACGCCCCCCGCCACGGCGAGCGGCACGGTCGCGATGATGACGCCGGGATGGATGAAGCTTTCGAACTGTGCGGCGAGCAGGAGGTAGACGATCAGGATGGTCAGGCCGAAGACGAGCCAGATCGATCCGCCGGTCTCGCGCAGCGACTGGCTCTCGCCCCGATAGCCGATCGCCAGCACTTCGGGCGACTGGCGGGCCATGCCCTCGATATAGGTTAGCGCCTCCCCCAGCGAATAGCCCGGCGCCAAAGCCGCCGTCAGCGTGATCGCCCGCAGCTTGTTGTATCGGTTGAGCTGGCGCGGCCCCGCCACTTCGCGCAGCGTCACCAGCGCCGATAGCGGCACCAGTACGTCGGTGCGGCTGCGCAGCTGGACCCGTTCCAGGTCGGCCTCGGTCTGGCGGCCCTCCTGTTCGGCCTGCACGATGACCCGATATTCCTCGCCCCGGTCGACATAGGTGGTGACCCGGCGCGATCCCAGCAGCGTCTGCAACGCCTGGCTGATGTCGCTGGCGGAGATGCCGAGGTCGCCCGCGCGCTGCTGGTTCACCTCGATCCGCATCTGCGGCTTGGTTTCCTTGTAATCGCTGTCGAGGTTGACAAGGCCCGGATTGCTCGCGGCTTCTGCCATTATCCGGTCGCGCGCGGCGACCAGCCCTTCATAGGTCGATCCGGCCAGCACGACGTTCAGCGGCAAGCCGCGCCCGCGCCCCAGACCCGACCGCGGCGCTACATTGCCGCGTACGCCAGGCTGGTTGGCGATCGTCTTGTTGATCATGTCCGCGACCTGGGCGGTGGTGACGCTGCGATCCTCCCACGGCCGCAGGAAGGCGATGATGTTGCCGCTATTGAAATCGTCGCTGGCGCCGAAGCCGGCCGGTGCGCGGAGGTTGTTGACCTTCAATATGCCTTTTTCGCTGAGCGGCTTCATGTCCGCTTCGAGCTTGATCATATAGGCCTTCATCCGGTCGAACCCCGTGCCTTCGGGCGCGGAGACCTGACCGTCGATGACGCCGGTATCCTCGGCCGGGGCCAGTTCGGTCGGCAGGAAGGTGAAGCAGGCGCCCGCAATGCCCAGGAACAGCGCGACCACGACCAGCGGCACCAACGGCCGCCGGATCACCCGGTCCAGGCCCCGGCCATAGCTTTCCTCGACCCGCTGGAAGCGATCGTCGACCCAGCGCGCCAGCCGGGACCGCTCGCTATGCTTGAGCAGCTTGGAACAGAGCATCGGCGCCAGGCTCAAGGAGATGAAGCCGGAAAAGGCGATGGCGGCGATCATAGCGATGGCGAGTTCGCGGAACAGCAGGCCGGTCTGCCCGGCCAGGAACATCACCGGCACGAACACCGCGCAGACCACCAAGGTCGTGGAGATGATCGCGAAGCCCACCTGCCGCGTACCCAGGAAGGACGCGACCAGCGGGTCCTCGCCCTGTTCGATGCGGTGATAGACATTTTCCAGCACGACGATGGCATCGTCGACCACCAGCCCGATCGCCAGCACGAAGGCGAGCAGTGTCAGTAGGTTCATCGACAGGCCGAGCAGCCACATGACGGCGCAGGTCGCCAGCAGGCAGATCGGCACCGTGATCGCGGGGATGATGGTGGCGCGCAGCGATCCCAGGAACAGGAAGATGACGATGATGACCAGGATCGCCGCCTCGATCAGCGTGTCGTACACATTGTCGATCGCGCGACTGATATACTGCGATTCGTCGGAGCCGATGTTGATCTTCATGCCCTCGGGCACGGTCTTGCGCAGGTCCTCGATCAGCGCCTTGGCCTTTTCCGCGACCTCCAGCGTGTTGGCCCCGGATTGGCGGATGATGCCCATGCCGACGCCGGGCGCCGCGTTGGAGCGGAACATGGTGTAGGGATTTTCCGCGCCGACCTCGATCCGCGCGACGTCGCCCAGCCTGACCTGATAGCCATCGTCGCCGCGCCCGACGACCAGGGTCGCGAACTGATCCGGCGTGCTGAACGCGCGCTCGACCCGCAGCGTCTGGTTCTGGTCCTTCGATTCGAAGCGGCCTGCCGGCAGTTCGACATTCTGCGCCCGCAGCGCAGTTTCGATGTCCGCCGGGGTCAGCCCGAACGCCGCAAGCTTCTCCGCGTTGAGCCAGATCCGGGTGGAAGGACGCTCGTCTCCACCGCCAGTGACACGCGCGACGCCGTCGATCGCGGAGAAGCGATCGATGACGTTGCGGTCGAGATAGTCGGCAATCTGGGTCGGCGTCCACCCGGGCCGGGTGAAGACGATGAACAGGATCGCACGGGCGTCGGCATCGACCTTGCGGATCTCGGGCGCCAGCGCGTCCTCGGGCAGGTCTTCGATCGCGCCGCTGACCCGGTCCCGCACGTCGTTGGCCGCCTCGTCGATGTTGCGTGACGGGTCGAATTCGATGTTGATCGACGACGTGCCGTCGCGCGAACTGGACGTGACCGTCTGCAACCCCTGCACGCCGGCGATGGCGTCTTCCAATATCTGGGTGACGCGGGTTTCCACCACCGACGCGGCGGCGCCGGTATAGCTGGTCTCTACCGACACGATAGGCGGGTCGGTGTCGGGATATTCACGGATAGAAAGGCTGAGATAGCCGACCACGCCGACGATGCAGAGCAGGACCGCGACGACTGCGGCGAAGACTGGGCGTCGGACCGACAGGTCGGAAAGCTGCACGGCCTAGCTCTTGGCGCCGTTCGCGCCGCCCCCGTCCTTGGGCGGCGCATCGCCAGGCAGCCGCACGGGCATGCCATCGGTCAGCTTGACGACGCCTTCAACGACCACCGACTGGCCGGGCTTGATGCCGCCCGTTATTTCTACCAGGCCATTCTGCCTGGTTCCGGTCCGCACCTTGACGCGCTTGGCCTTGCGATCTTCGACGACGAAAAGATAGCGATCCTCGCCATCGCCGACCACGGCGAGTTCCGGCACGGCGAGCGATTTGCGCTCGTGCGATAAGACACTGACGGTCATCAGCATACCCGGCTTGAGCGCGCGATCGGGGTTGGGGAGGATCGCGCGCACCTTGACCGCGCGGCTCGCGGCATCGACCACCGGATCGATGGTCGCCACGGTGCCGGTGAACGGCCTGTCGGGCCAGGCCGCGGACAATGCTCTGATCGGCTGCCCCTCGCGCAGCAGCGCCAGCCGCGTTTCGGGGATGGTAAAGTCCAGTTTGATGCGCGACAGGTCGCTGACCGTGGCGATCGGCGTGCCGGCGCTGACGATCGCGCCCACCGACACGCTGCGCAGGCTCGCCCAACCGTCGAAGGGCGCACGGATGACGCGATCGTCGATCGAAGCGCGTGCCAGAGCGGCGTTAGCCCGCGCGGAATTAGCCTGGGCAACCTGTTCGTCGAGGCTAGCTATGGTGGCGAAACCGCGCGATTTCAGTGATTGTACGCGCGCCAGCTGCTGTCCTGCCTCCAGGGCCTGGGCCTGGGCCGAATCGAGCTCGGCCCGTTCCTGACCCTGCGCTAGCGTGGCGATGATCTGGCCACGTCGCACGAAGCCGCCATCGGCGAAGTTGATCGAAGTGATCCGTTCGGTGACCGGGGCAGACAGCACCACCTGCTCGTTGCCAAACGCCGTGCCGACCGCCTCGAGCTCGTCCGAGAATGTCGCAAGCGCCGCCGGCGCGACCTCCACAAGCGCGGCGGGGCGCGCCTTACGCTCCGGCTCGCCGCCGCAGGCGGTGAGGGTGAGGGCGATCAGTACGGCAATGGTGGAGGATCGCATGGAGGAAGCGCTAACCAGCCTGTTTGTGCAACGCAACCGCAGCCTTTGTCGCAAAATGTATCTGCCGGGCTGAACGAACATGCGTTTAAAGTCCGCCACGACGGGCGTGGATGAGAAATTCGACATTGCCTTGCGGCCCGGTGATCGGACTGGCGACGATCCCCGTGACGGTCCAGCCCTGGTCCGCCACCCAGTCCGCCACGGAAGCGCAGACGCGGGCGTGCACCGCCGCATCCCGCACGACGCCATTCTTTCCGACCTCCTGCCGCTCCGCCTCGAACTGCGGCTTGATGAGGGCTATAAGCTGCCCGCCGGGCACAGCGAAGCCAAGCGGCCGTTCGAGTACCTTGGCCAGCGAGATGAAGCTCGCGTCGCACACGATGATGTCGACCGGCTCAGGGATATGCTGCGCCGTCAGGACACGCGCGCTGGTCTGTTCGTGGACGATGACCCGGTCGTCCGAGCGCAGCTTCCAGGCAAGCTGGTTGGTGCCGCTATCGACGGCATAAACCCGCAGTGCGCCATTGCCGAGCAGCACATCGGTGAAGCCGCCGGTCGAGCTGCCGACATCGATGGCCGTCATGCCGGTCGCGTCGACGCCGAAATGATCGAGGGCATGGGCGAGCTTGATGCCGCCGCGCGAGACCCAGGGATGGTCGCGGCCACGCACTTCCAGCGGGACGTCGTCCGGCATCTGCTGGCCCGCCTTCTCCACTTTCCGGTCGCCGGTGAAGACCAGGCCGGCCAGGATCAGCGCCTGGGCGCGGGCTCGGCTTTCGGCAAGGCCGCGATCGACGAGGATTTGGTCGGCGCGCGCCCTGGCCATCAGCGTGCCAGCCCGGCGAGCAGCGACGGGGTCAGTATCTGCGGCAGCTGTCGCGCGTCCTTGCCCGGGGCATACCATAGATAGAGCGGGACGCCCGAGCGCCCTTGCGCCTCCAGGAAGCGCGTGATCGCCGGATCGGCATTGGTCCAGTCACCGACCATGACCGTGACACCCGCGCGGGCAAACGCAGCTCTGGTTTCGGCGCGGTCGATCGCGGCGGCCTCGTTCGCCTTGCAGGTCAGGCACCAGTCGGCGGTGAAATAGAGGAAGACGGGCTTGCCGCCCGCGCGCAGAGTGGCGAGCCGGGCCTCGTCGAACGCTATGCCCTCTGCCTGCCGCGCGGCGACCGACCCCAGGACGGGGAGTAGTGCGACCGATCCCGCCGTCAGTAACAGGCAGGCGAAAAGGGCAGGGCGAACGGCCTTGCCCGCACGCTGCCGGCGACCAATCCAGATGAGGAGGATGGCGAGCAGGAGGGCAGCGGCCATGCCGAGCGCCAACGCCTGGGCCCCGCGCTGGCGGTCGAGCAGCCAGAGCAGGCCCAGCGCCGTCAGCAGCATGGGAATCGACAGCAGCCGCTGTGCCCGCGCCATCCAGGGACCGGGGCGGGGCAGGCGGGCGCGCAAGGCCGGCAGCCAGGCGATCAGCAGGAAGGGCAGGGCAAGGCCAAGGCCGAGGCCGCCGAATATCGCAAGCGCCGCCGGCAGTGGCAGCACCAGGGCAGCGCCCATCGCGGCACCCATAAACGGTCCGGTGCAGGGCGTGGCGACAAACGCGACCAGCGCGCCGGTCCAGAATGCGCCGGCGGCGCCCCCCTGCCGCGCCAGGCGATCACCGCCGCCAAGCGCGGGCAAGTCGAACAGGCCGGCCAGATTGAGGGCGATCATTGTCACCAGCAGCAACAGCAGCAGGACGATCCGGGGCTCCTGCAACTGGAACGCCCATCCGAGCGCCGCCCCCGCCGCGCGTAGGCCAAGCAGCATCGCACCGAGGGCAAGGCAGGTCGCGACGACGCCGGCCGCGTAGGCGATCGCTTCGCGCCGCACCGTTTGCCCGTCCCCGCCCGCGCGCGCCAGGCTCATCGCCTTGAGGCCGAGGATCGGGAAAACGCACGGCATGACATTGAGGATGAGGCCGCCCAGGATCGCTCCGCCCAACGCGAGCAGGAAGGTGGCCATCATCCCGTCACTACGGCTCGATCCGACCGGGCCCGGCCTCGCGGTCACCAGAAAGCCGACATGATCCCCGGTGCGCACCACCGCCTGGACGGGCCCCTGTGGCTTCGTTGCGCTTGCATCGGTCTCGATGTGCAGCCGGTCACCCGCGCGACTTATCGTTTGCGCCGCGGCATAGCTGGTCAGGCCTTCGGCGAGCGGGAAGAGATGGACCTTGTCGGCCCGGGCGTCGGCCGGGAAGGGGATGGCGAGGCGCAGCCGACCATTTTCCAGCGCGTAGGTGGCGTCGCTGCCGAGCGGTCGCGGGAGGCGCATCCGCCACTTGTCGAAGCGGGTCCGGGTCGCCGGGGTCACGCTGCCGTTGCCGGCGACCAGGTCCAAGTTGAATTCGCTCCGCTCGGGGACGCATACCTTGTCGGTGCAGGCGAGCCAGCTTGCCCGGGCCCGGATCGGCAGGGGCGTACCAATAGCGACGCCCGGTGCAAGCGTCAGATTGACGAGCAGGCCATAGGGACCTTCATAGACATGGTTCATCAGGCCCGCGATCAACAGCGTCTCGGGGACCGGATAGCGCAGCGGTCCCACGGTAACGCCCTTGGGAAGAGTCCACTCGACGGTCATGCCGAGGCCGGCGTCGCCCGGATTTTCCCAATAGCCGTGCCAGCCTGGCCCGGGCGCCATCGAAAAGGCGATCGTCGTCGCCTTGCCAGGCGCGGGCGTCGGGCTCTCAGCTGCCAGCGCGGCGGCGATGTGGGTCTGCGCCGACGCCATCTGTGACGGCAGCAGAAGCGCGAGCGTCATCAGGAAGAGATGAATTATCCGCATCATGCCTCTGGTCGCGTGGGTGCGAGCGGGCTAGGTCCGGCCTCGTTCCCCGTCAAGGTCGTGAGGGCATCATGCGTCATTCCATTTTCGTCGCCGCTGCGCTCCTGTCGGCCACCACATCGGCCGCGATGGCGCAAACGCAGACGCCTCCCAGGCTGATCGTGGCCATATCGGTCGACCAGTTTTCAGGCGACCTGTTCAGCCAATATCGCCCCTTCTACACCGGCGGACTGAAGCGGCTGAGCGATGGCGCGGTGTTTCCGCGCGGCTATCAGAGCCATGCCGCGACCGAGACATGCCCCGGCCACAGCACCATCCTGACCGGATCGCGCCCGTCACGCACGGGCATTATCGCAAACAACTGGTTCGACCAGTCGATCGCGCGGACGGACAAGTCGGTCTATTGCGCCGAGGACGAAAGCCAGCCGGGCACCGACAGCGGCAATTATGTCGCCTCGCCGATCCATCTGAAGGTCCCGACGCTGGGTGGCCGGATGAAGGCGGCAAACCCGCTTAGTCGAGTCGTGTCCGTTGCCGGCAAGGATCGCGCGGCGATCATGATGGGCGGGCCGACGGCCGACCAGGTCTGGTGGCTGACACCCAAGGGCTACGCCAGCTATAACGGGGTTCCCGTGCCGCCGCTGGTGGCGAAGGTGAACGAGGCGTTCGCGGCGCGGCTGGGCGCGCCCAGCGCCGGCTTCGACCTGCCGCCGCAATGCGTTGCGAAGGACTTCCCGGTTGCCGCGGGGCCAGGCAGGACCGTGGGAACCGGTCGGTTCGCCCGAGACGCCGGCGACTTCCGATCCTTCCGCGCGTCTCCGGAGCCGGACGCTCTCACTTTGGTGCTCGCGGCGGGTGCCATCGAAACCATGGGGCTGGGCAAGGGCCGCGCTACCGATATCATCTCGATCGGCTTGTCCGCGACCGATTATGTCGGCCACAGCTATGGCACCGAGGGCACGGAAAGCTGCATCCAGGTCGACCGGCTCGACCGCGAACTGGGCGCGTTCTTCGACCGGCTCGACAGGCAAGGGATCGATTATGCCGTCATGTTGACCGCCGACCATGGCGGCCATGACCTGCCCGAGAGGCACCGCATGAACGCCATGCCGATGGAGCAGCGGGTCGACGTCGCGCTGACCCCCAAGGCGCTGTCAGCGGCGGTGTCGGAAAGGACCGGCATAGTCGCGAAAAAGCTGATCCTGGGCGATGGGCCGGCGGGCGACCTCTATTTCGATCGCACCCTCACCCCGGCGCAACGCACCAAGGTAGAGGCCGCCACGCTCGCCATCCTGCGCGCCCATCCCCAGGTGCAGACGGTGTTCACAAAGGCGGAGATTGCCGCCGCGCCGTCGCCCTCGGGTCCGCCCGAAAGCTGGACCTTGTTGCAGGAAGCGCGCGCCAGTTTCTATCCCGATCGGTCTGGCGATCTGCTGCTGCTGCTGAAACCCCGCGTCATGGCGATTGTCGATCCGGCCGTCGGCTATGTTGCCACTCATGGTTCCCCCTGGGACACCGACCGGCGCGTTCCGATCCTGTTCTGGCGCAAGGGGCTGCGTCATTTCGAGCAGCCCCTGGGTGTGGAGACGGTGGATATCCTGCCAACGCTCGCCGCGATGATCGGACTGCCGGTGCCGGCGAACGAGATTGACGGGCGATGCCTGGACCTGACGGCCGGTGATGGAGACAGCTGCAGCGGCCGCTAGTCTATTCCGCCGGCTCCATGGCCGTGGCACGCAGCCGTCCGATCAGCGCGTCGAGCCACAGCGCGTCGCTGCCGGCACGGTGGCGGATGGGGAAGCGCGCATTCGCATCCGCCACCGCACGGCTGATCTCCCATTCGCTCGCTCCTGTCTCGTCGAGCAGCAGCGCGATATGATCGATCGCAAACGGCGTGGGCTGGCCGGCCGCGACGGCGAGCGTGTCGAGCCAATATTGGTCGATATTGCTGTCCGCGACCACTTGACGACCGCGCGCGGCATCGGCGAGTTCGGCGAGCACGATATCGGCGGGCAATCCCTCCCGGTCGATGCGGTCGCGGTCCAGGCCATGCAGTGCTTCGGCCTCGGCGGTCCAGTCCCAACCCCACCAGTCGCGATGCGGGCGGATAAGCCAGCTCCGAGCAGCGCCATGTTCGGCGATCCCCACTTCGATAGGGAAGGAACGGCCATGCTTCGGCAGGCAGGATGCCTCGAAGTCGATCGTCAGGACGGTCAATTCCACTCTCCGCGCGTGGGCTCGCCACGCCTGTGCGCGCCAGCCCCCTTGATTATTCTGCCCGCCCCCGTGCGGCCAACTACGAGATACTGGATCTTATTGCCAAGCGATTTTGCATTTTCGCGTCAGTCGACGAGATAAATTCGCCGACGGCAATTTGCGCGGTGCAGCAAAATCACGATGCCATGATGCAACCAGTTGGCTTTTGAAGATTTTAGCAATTGCCGCGTGCCGCGTCGGGGGATCGGCGACGGCCTCACCTTGCATAGAGAGGTCATCCACGCATGAAGATCGCGCAAATCGCTCCCCTGGCCGAAAGCGTGCCTCCCAAGCTCTACGGCGGCACCGAGCGGATCGTATCCTACCTGACCGAGGAATTGGTGCGTCAGGGGCATGATGTCACACTGTTCGCCAGCGGCGATTCGGTCACCAGTGCCGAACTTGTGCCGATCACGGATATGGCGCTGCGGCTGAACCCGGACGTGCGCGATACGATCCCCTATCATATGATCATGCTGGACGAAGTGCGCCGCCGCGCCGACGAGTTCGACGCATTGCATTTCCATATCGATGTCATCCACATGCCGCTGGTGCATGATTTCCTGGGCCGTACGATCACGACCCTGCATGGGCGGCTCGATCTGCCCGACTTGGCGCCGCTGTATCGGCGCTTTCCCGATCACAGCCTCGTATCGATTTCCGATCATCAGCGATCGCCGATGCCGCCGGTCAACTGGGCCGGGACGATCTATCACGGCCTGCCGGCCGACGTCCTCGCGCCGCGCTTCGATGCGCGTGACGGCTATCTGGCCTTCCTCGGCCGCATATCGCCCGAAAAGCGGCCCGACCGGGCGATCCGCATCGCCGCGCGCGCCGGCTTGCCGCTCAAGATCGCAGCCAAGATCGACAATGTCGATCGCGGCTATTGGGACGCGGAGATCGCGCCTTTGGTGGCGAACAACCCAAATGTCGAGTTCGTCGGCGAGATCAACGAGCTGCAGAAGGCCGAATTTCTGGGCAACGCGCGCGCGCTGCTTTTCCCGATCGACTGGCCCGAGCCCTTCGGCCTGGTCATGATCGAGGCAATGGCCTGCGCGACCCCGGTGATCGCCTTTCGCTGCGGCTCCGTGCCCGAAGTGATCGAGCATGGCATATCGGGCTTCATCGTCGACAGCGAGGATGAGGCGGTCGATGCGGTGCGCCGTCTGTCCGACCTGGACCGGGCCGATGTGCGCGCAGTGTTCGATACCCGTTTTACCGCGGAACGAATGGCCAGCGACTATGTTAACCTCTATCATGCTCTGCCGGGCGCGCGCACCGAAGCGGCCCGCCTTCGCCGGCTGCGCGGAGAGGGCGCGGAGCTTCAGGTCGTCGGATAAGCCAAGGAGGACGCATGTCACTGGTCCAGCCTCTCGCCGAGGCTCCCGGTCTCGATCCCGGCCAGATGTTGTCGCAAGGACAGATGCAGTTCTTCATCCCGGCCACGTCGTCGTTGCACGAACGGCGTCCGCGTACGCTCAAGCATGGCGACAGCTTCGCCGTGTTCGACCATAGCGGCGACGCGATAGCGGGACCGGGCAGTCCCGAGGGACTGTATCACCGCGACACGCGGCACCTGTCCCACCTCTACTTGACGGTGAACGGGTTGCGTCCGATCCTGCTCAGTTCCGCACTGCGCGACGACAATGCGACGCTGACCTGCGATCTGGCCAATCCCGATTTTCCGGGTGAGGACGGCAGAGTCGCGGTCGAACATGATCTCATTCACATGCGCCGCACCCGTTTCCTGCGGGACGGCGCGATCTACGAGCGGGTCACCATCCGCAATTTCGACAATGCAGCGCGACAGATCTCGATCGGCATCAACTTCGCCGCCGACTTCGCCGACCTGTTCGAAGTGCGGGGCATGACCCGGCTGCGTCGTGGCGAAACCAAGGCGCCCGAATTGGGCGATGCGCAGGTGCTGCTATCCTACGTCGGGCGCGACGCGCTGGAACGGGTCACGCATCTGCGCTTCGAGCCGCAGCCAACCTCCCTGTCGGACAAGCAGGCCCTGTTCGAGGTCTCGCTGGAGCCGGGCCAGCGCTGCGCCCTGTTCGTCCAGATCAGCTGCTATCGCCCCGAACCGGCATCGCATCTTTCCCGCCACTTTCTGAAGTCGCTGCGCGATCAAATGGGGGAGATGAAGGCGGCGCGGGCTCGTGCGGCCAGCATCCGGTCGACGAACGACCTGTTCAACGAAATCGCCCAGCGATCCATTGCCGACATCGTGATGCTGTCAACGGAAACCGAATATGGGCCCTATCCCTATGCCGGCATACCCTGGTTCAGCACGGTGTTCGGCCGGGATGCGTTGATCACGGCGCTGCAGACGCTGTGGCTCGACCCGAAGATCGGTCGGGGCGTGCTGGGCTATCTCGCCGCGCATCAGGCGACCGCGTTCGACGCCGCCTCCGACGCCGAGCCGGGCAAGATCCTGCACGAGGTCCGCCACGGCGAAATGGCGGAATTGGGCGAAGTGCCATTCCGCCATTATTACGGCAGCATCGATTCCACGCCCCTCTTCGTGATGCTGGCCGGCGCCTATCTGCAACGGACGGGCGACCTTGACTTCGTTCGCTCCATCATGCCCAACCTGCAGGCGGCGCTGATTTGGATCGACGAGCATGGTGACCGCGATGGCGACGGCTTCGTCGAATACGGGCGTTTCACCGACCAGGGCCTGCAGAACCAGGGCTGGAAGGACAGCCATGATTCGGTGTTCCATGCCGACGGTTCGATCGCCGTCGGGCCGATCGCGCTCGCTGAGGTGCAGGCCTATGTCTATGGCGCGTGGCAGGGGATGGCGGACATATTGACCGCGACCGGAGACGAGGCCGGCGGGGCGCGATACCGGGAACGGGCGGCCGATCTGGTCGAGCGTTTCGATGCGGCATTTTTCGACGAGGCGCTGGGTACCTATGTGCTGGCGCTGGACGGGCAGAAAAGGCCGTGCCGCGTGCGGTCGTCTAACGCGGGCCATGTCCTGTTCACCGGGCTTGCGCGGGCCGAGCGGGCCGAGACGGTCGTGCGAACACTGATGGCACCCGCGTCCTTCTCGGGCTGGGGCATCCGGACGATCGCATCGACCGAGGCGCGCTACAACCCGATGAGCTATCATAACGGATCGATCTGGCCGCACGACAATGCGCTGATCGCCGCCGGCTTCGCGCGCTACGGCCATCGCGACGAGGCGGCGCGCATCTTCGAGGGCCTGGTCGCGGCGGCGAGCTATGTCGATCTGCGGCGATTGCCCGAACTGTTCTGCGGATTTCCCCGCCGCCGGGCGCAGGGGCCGACCTTCTATCCGGTGGCGTGCAGCCCGCAGGCCTGGGCGGCGGCGACTCCCTTGTCGCTCATCCAGTCCTGCCTTGGCCTGCGCATCAATGTCGATGCGAAGCAGCTATGTCTGGAGCAGCCGGTGCTTCCCGAATTTCTGGGCACGCTGCTGCTGAAGGGCCTGACCGTCGGTGACGCCCGCATCGACGTGGCGCTGGACCGCATGGCGGGCAAGGCCGTGGTCAAGCCGATGGGCCGCAGCGGCGAGGTCCAGGTGGTCACCATCGCCTGAACGGAACATCCATCGCGTCCGGGGATTAAGGCTGTCGGGTGGCTCGAGGAGGAGCATATATCATGGCCGAATATGAACAGCGCGCGGCGCAGCCGACGACGACGATCATCGAGAAGCGCGGCGGTGGCGGCACGGCGATCGCCATCATGCTGCTGGTCGTCGTGGTCGCGGTCGCAGCCTTCTTTCTGATCAGCAGCCAGACGAACAAGGACAATGCGGTGTCCACCGCGGCGAGCCAGGTCGGTCAGGCCGCGAGCGACGTCGGCGATGCGGCAAAGGATGCGGCGGGCGCCGCCAAGACCAACTGATCGGCTCCCGCGTTAGCGGGTGTTGACTGCTTGCGAAAAAGGGCGCCCCGGCAGGGACGCCCTTTTTACTTTCAAGCCTGCTGAGCGGCCTGAGAGCCTCAGCCGTCGACCTTTACATATTTCGGCGCGGCTTCGTTGAGGATGCGCAGGATCTTCTTGAGCGCGGTCGGCTCGTCGGTCTCTTCCATGGCCGCAAGCTCGCGGGCGAGCCGCGACGAGGCGGCCTCGAAAATCTGGCGCTCGGAGTAGCTCTGCTCGGGCTGGTCATCGGCGCGGAACAGGTCGCGCGTCACCTCGGCGATCGACACCAGGTCGCCCGAATTGATCTTCGCTTCATATTCCTGCGCGCGGCGCGACCACATGGTGCGCTTGACCTTGGGTTTGCCCTTCAGCGTTTCCATCGATTCCTCGAGCGTCTTGTTCGAGGACAGCTTGCGCATCCCGACGCCTTCGGCCTTATTGGTCGGAACGCGGAGCGTCATGCGCTCCTTTTCGAAGCGGAGCACATAGAGTTCCAGCTCCATGCCCGCGATCTGCTCTTTCTGCAGCTCGACCACCCGGCCGACACCGTGCTTGGGGTAAACGACATAATCACCAACGTCAAAGGACAGCGCCTTGGCAGCCATTTGAAACCTTTCCAATTCAAACCGGGAAACGGGCGTCACGGCGAACATGCGAGTGTCACATGCGGGATTGTCCGCGGCGTCACCGTCAAGACATGAAGCGAATACTCCGGGGCGGACTCGACATAGTCCGCCTGCCTGTCCCTTCTAGCAGATTCGTAATAAAATTGCCACCCCCGCGCCGAAACCCGCACGGAGCGGCGCAAAACGGGACAATATCCGTTTCGGTCGCAGGCTCGATTCCATGCGTGTGCAACGCTGGCGCCGCCCGGCTTCTAACTGCCCGAGCCGGGCTCCGCCGAGAAGAATTTCTCGAACTTGCCTTCGATCCCCTTCATCGCATCGGCGTCAGCCGGCGCATCGCCCTTGACCGTGATGTTGGGCCATTCGGCGGAGAATTTGGTATTGAGCTCGAGCCACTGTTCCAGGCCGTTCTCGGTGTCGGGCAGGATCGCTTCTGCCGGACATTCCGGTTCGCACACGCCGCAATCGATGCACTCGCTGGGGTTGATAACCAGCATGTTCTCGCCCTCGTAGAAGCAGTCCACGGGACAGACCTCGACGCAATCCATATATTTGCAGCGGATGCAGTTGTCGGTCACGACATAGGTCATCGCAGGGGCACTCTTGGCGGTTTGTGAACGGCGGCCCTGCTATGCCCGGCGGACGCGCGGGTCAATGAGGATATTGTTGGCGGGCGGCAAGGGGCGGTTGGGGAGCGTATTTTTGTCGAGTTCCTGGACATGACGCAGCAGTGCCGCGTGGGCTATCTTCCCACCGTCAGTTCCTCATAGCAGCGCTGCGCCTCCGGCGCGGGGCCGCGTCTGTCTGGGAGGTCAGCCACGCGCACGACACGGACGCCGCTTGGGTGGGGAAAGGTGATGAGGTCGCCCGCGCGCACGGGGGCATGGGCACGGTCGATGCGGCGACCGTTGAGGCGGATATAGCCTTCCTCGGCCAGCTTTTGCGCGGCCGTTCGGCTCTTCGCCAGGCGCGCGAAGAAAAGGAACTTGTCGATCCGCAGGGACGGTCCGTGGCCAGCCGCCGGCGTTTCAGCCATTGCGGCCAAGCAGGTCCGCCAGGCCGGCAAAGGCGTTGTGGGCAGGCGCGGGGGCGGGCCTGGGCGCGGCGCGTGGCTCCGGCTTGGGGCCTCCGCCGCCCCGCCTTGGGCCATGTGGAGCGCTTTCGCGCGATGGCCGGGCCTTCTGCCGGCCTTTGAACGCCCAGTTGGAGCCGCCTTCGGCAGTTCCTTCGACCGGGCGGAAACCGGCGCCACGCATCAGCGCTAGAAATGCGTCCTCCGACAAGCCGAGCGACACGATCTGCGGGCTGGTGGCGGTGAAGGGTTCACCCTTGGCAATCGCTTCGTGCGCGGTGCGGGCCATGCGTTCGGCCATGTCGATCCGCAGCAGTTGTGGACCGAAGGCGCGAAAGCCGGCGATGCGCGCGCCCATCTGTTGTGGCCGGTCGCCGGCTGGCAGGATGGTGAGGCCGGGCTGGGGCAGCGGGAGGCAGGGCTTGCCGATCCGGGCGGCGCCCAGCACCGAGCGCCAGCGCGCCGCGCCGGGCTTCAGCAGGCCGGGATGATAGATGTCGAGCACGCCGATATCGATGCCCGCCTTGCGCAGCAGGTGGCGCTGATCCTTGTCCAGATGGGCGAGGGCGGGATCGAGATCGGTGCGTGCGATGACCCCGCCTGCGTCGGCAAGCTGGGCGAACACGGCGCGGACCACTGGCGGGACGGCAGGGTCGGCCGCGCTTTCGGCCATCTTGACCAGAGGCAGCAGATGCTTCTGGCGCTGCGCTTCGACCCAGGCGGCAAGCCGGGCGGCGACCTGCTTCTGCACATCCGGGCCGAGGGCGAGGAGAGCGCGGTCGAGCCGGATGTCCGGCGCCAGGAGTGTCGGCCCCGCGGACATCGCGGCGACGGCATTGCCCTGCCATCCGATGGCGGGCATAGCCTCCGCCGCATCGAACAGGGCAAAATCCGCGTCGGGCGCGGCCATCAATTCTTCCGCCTTCACTTGCAGCAATCTCCCCAGACGGCGCTCCGCAGCCGCCAGCAACATTTTTCGGTCTTCCCGACGGCTATCGGGATCGACCGAGAAACGAAATCCGTCAAGTCGTCCGATGCTCATACCGTCGACACACACGCTGCCGTCCGCTTCTACCGATACCGGCAAATTGGCCGCGTTCAGGCCCATGTCGCGCAGCAGAACAGTCGTGCGGCGATCAACGAAACGCTGCATGAGCGCGGCGTGCAGAGCGTCGGACAGCTTCTCCTCCAGCGCTCGCGTGCGCTCCGCCATCTCGGCGGGATGCTCGAGCCAGTCAGCGCGGTGCGCGATATAGGCCCAGGTGCGCGCCGCCGCGATCCGGCCCGACAGCGTGTCGATATCGCCCTGAACCGAATCGAGCCGGGCGATCTGGCCGGCAAACCAGTCGCGCGGGATGTACCCCGAACCTTCCGAGAGGAAGCGCCAGATGCGGCTGACCATGCGGGCGTGATGATCCGCGCCCAGTTTCTGGAAGTCGGGCAGGCCACACGCGGCCCAGAGCCGTTCGACCTGCCGCCGCCCGCGAACGCGGTCGACGACGAGCGGGTCGGCGGCCAGTCGTTTCACCACGGCCAGGTCCACCGATTCGGGTGCGGCGCGCAGTTCGGGACGGTCGGGCCGCTCCTCCAGATCGGCGATCAGCGTGGCCACGCTGTCGGTGCGCGGCGCGCCGGCGCGCCAGTAGAGCTGTTCCGCCGGGGGGAAGCGGTGATCCTCGATCGCCTCTATCTCTTCGGCGCGGAAGGCGGGCTCGGCCTCTCCCGAACCCAGTACGCCGAAGGTGCCGTCGCTATGGTGCCGCCCCGCGCGCCCCGCGATCTGCGCCATTTCAGCGACCGTCAGGCGGCGGAGGCGCCGCCCGTCGAACTTGTTGAGGCTGGCGAAGGCGACATGGGCGACGTCGAGGTTGAGGCCCATGCCGATCGCGTCGGTGGCGACCAGATAATCGACCTCCCCATTGAGGAACATCTGCACCTGGGCGTTGCGGGTGCGCGGGCTGAGCGCGCCCATGACAACCGCCGCGCCGCCACGGAAGCGGCGCAGCATCTCCGCTACGGCATAGACCTCTTCGGCGGAAAAGGCGACGATGGCCGAGCGGCGGGGCAGGCGGGACAGCTTCTTGGCCCCGGCATAGGTCAGGGTGGAGAAGCGCGGGCGACCGATCACCTCTATGCCGGGCACCAGCGCCCTGACGACGCGCGCGATGCTGGCCGAGCCCAGGATCATGGTCTCCTCGCGGCCGCGTGCGTGCAGGATGCGATCGGTGAAGATATGGCCGCGCTCGGGATCGGCGCCCAGCTGCGCCTCGTCCAGCGCGACGAAGGCGTGATCCGCGCCTGTCGGCATCGATTCGGCGGTGCAGAGGGTATAGCGCGCGTGTGGTGGAGCGATCTTTTCCTCGCCCGTGATCAGCGCGACCTGCGCGGCACCCTTGATCGCGACAACCCGGTCATAGACCTCCCGTGCCAGAAGCCGCAGCGGAAAGCCGATCATGCCGCTGCTGTGGCCGCACATTCGTTCGACGGCGAGATGGGTCTTGCCGGTATTGGTCGGCCCCAGCACGGCAGTCACAGGGGAACGGGCGAAGGACACCATTGATCCTATGTCGTCGCGCCGGGGGGCGAGCACAAGGCTTCTGCGCCATAGGCGCCCGTTCCGCGCGCCGAATGGATTCCGCCCGGCTGGCGCCACGGCTCATCGCAATGAAATGGGCAACCGGTGCTCGTTTATTTGACTTTAACCCTGTCCTTTCACAACAGTGCCGCTCGACGCGCGGCGCGGGGGCCGTTGCGGAAGCGACGAAGAATATATCCCCGGGGGGTCGCCGGTTTTGTTTCAGGATAGCCAGTTCGACGCGCAGCAGGGCGGTGCCGCTGTTTCGCTTTGGGTGGCCGATTCCCTCCACAATCCCAGGATCGCGGCGAAGCCCGACTGGCGCGCCAGGTTGCGCGACTGGGCCGACCAGGTCGATCTGGTTCCCGATCTCGGCCAGCGCGTCGGCAGCTTCACCTGGTTTCGCGGTCTTGCGACATGCTTTGGCCTGTGCGCCACGGCGATGGCACTCTCGCCCGGCTTCCGCCCGATCGAGGGACCACCCGTCCCGCTGATGGGCGAAGCCCAATATGACGAAGTGCGCAGCCAGATGATTACGCCCCTGGCGCTGGGTGCAGACAGCGGCCGGCGCATGGGGCCGACCGATGCGGTCCAGCCCCTGAAGGAAACGCCCGAGCGCCCCCAGATCGAACTCAGCGCCCAGATCGGCAGCAGCGATACGCTGTCGCGCGCCCTTTCACGCGCCGGGGTCGGCGGCGGCGACGTCGCGACCGTGCTGGCGCTGACGGGCAGCGAGACTAACGCGCTGAGCGCGGGTACGCGGCTCGACATCATCCTTGGCCGCCGTGCGCGGCGCGACCAGCCCCGGCCGCTCGATCACCTCTCCTTTCGCGCTCGGCTCGACCTCGCGCTCGAACTCAATCGCGCCGACGGGGTGTTGCAGGTCAAGCGCATACCCATTCGGGTCGACAACACCCCGCTGCGTATCCAGGGCGTGGTGGGCGACAGCATCTATCGGTCGGCGCGCGCCGCCGGTGCGCCGCCCAAGGCGGTACAGGCCTTTCTGCGCATCATTGCCAAGCAGGTCGATCTGGGGTCGATCGGGGCGGGCGACCGCTATGATATCGTCACCGGCTATCGCCGCGCCGAAACCGGCGATGTGGAGGTGGGCGAACTGCTTTATGCGGGCCTGAAGCGCGCACGCGGCAAGGATGTAGACATGCTGCGCTGGACCCGCGACGGGCGCGAGGAATGGTTCGAGGCATCGGGCGTGGGCGAGCGGCGCGGCGTCCTGTCGGCGCCGGTCAATGGTCGCCAGTCGTCGGGCTTCGGAATGCGGCGCCATCCGATATTGGGCTATACGCGGATGCACGCCGGCATCGATTTCGCGGCGCGCTATGGATCGCCCATCTATGCGGTGACCGATGGCGTGGTGGCCTTTGCCGGGCGGCATGGCGGGCATGGCAATTATGTCCGCATCCAGCATGGCGGGGGCCTGGGCACCGGATATGCCCATATGAGCCGCATCGCCGCGACGCCGGGGCAGCGGGTACGGCGGGGCCAGGTGATCGGCTATGTCGGATCGACCGGTCTGTCTACCGGG
>JBEVME010000151.1:0-21393 GCA_040508785.1 Sphingobium sp. | reverse complement strand
AAGGCGTCCTTGCCTCTTGCAGTGCAGCATAGGAGGAATCGCTCGACCGCTCAAGCGATTCCTCTGTCTGCTTTTCAATCAGATGGCCCAGTCGGCCTGTAACCAGAGTTTTTCGGTGTCCGTGGCCAGCGCTTCCGCCTCATAGTGCGCATAGCGTATCGACAGCGCGGCTTTCTTCCATTTCGCCGAAGCGATGAGGTTCCATTCGTCGCCATAATGCTGGTCCATCCGATCGCTGTCGAAGCGATGCCATGTCGCCATCAAAGCGAGTCCGGACAGGGCCCCCGCCTGCTTCCAGCCATAACCGCCGCCGACATAGAGATCGCGGACTCCGTTGGCGGGCGTAGTCAGAAACTTGTCGGCCCAGCCTTGAAACTTGAAGTTCGTGCCCAACGGGGTCTGGAAGCTGGTCAGGGCGACGCCATCGCTGGCACCCAGCACCTCATAGCCGGCGTTGAGCTTCCAGCCGGCGATGTCCAGCGCCGCATCGGCCAGCCAATAGCCTGCGCTGTAGTCACTGGGATTGCGGTGATAGTCGGCCTGTCGGGCAAAGCTCAGCTGATAGCTGAATTTGGCGATCTTGGACAACGGCTTGGCCCCGGCGAGCCGGACGCCGTAGGTCTGGCTCGATAATTTATAGCCCTGCACCGCCGCTTCGCCCTGATCGACCAGATAGGCAAAGCCCGTCAATGTGCCGACAGGCGTGGCATAGGACAGGTTGGCAATGACATTGTTTCCGGTCACGGCCTGCTGCCGCGCGCCGATGCCATTGATGCCCCAGATCGTGCGGACACTCCACGCATAGGCAAGATCCAGCTTCAGCCCCTTGGCGGGAGTCAGTTCCGAGCGCACCGCGTCGAAGGTCTGGGCGTTGTCACGAAATCCGACATTGCCGATGAAGCGCTCGTCATCCAGCGCGATTTTCTGCCGGCCCGCGGTCACCGTCACGGTCTTCGTCCTATATTGCAGCTGGGCGACATAGAGCGCGACATTCTTCGGATCGGCCACCAGCGGCCGGGTCGCGGTGCCCTTGAGGCCGTCGTAATAACGGTCGATCACGGCGAGTGTCCCCTGGCCAGTCACCGTGGCGACGAAGGCGCCGCTGGCGGCGCTGATGCCCGCGCGGACCCGAACGGTGATCGCGTCAGCGTCTTGGGCAAGGCCGCCCTGTTCGACATGTTCATAGCGCAGCCGGGCTTCGGCAAGCGGCTTGAGCGTCAGTTCCTGCGCGCAAGCGGGGCCTGCGACGGCCAGTGCGGCCGCCGATACGATGCTATATTTCATGGGATGTCGTCCCCCCTCGGACGAATGATGCGTATAACTGCGTCGCCTCGGGCGGCGTTCCGGTTTGCGCTTCGGCAAGAGCAACGGCCGCCGAGGTCGAAGGCGGGTCAGGTGTGGTCACGGGCGGCGACCCCGAGAGGCCGCCGCCATCCGCCGGTCAGATACGCGCGCCGGTCTTCCAGGTCGCGCGCCACCGGGCCTTGACCAACAACAGACCCAGCAATGCAGCGACGGCCAGCCCAGCGAAGATCAGGAAGCCTGATGCAAAGCTGCCTGTGAACTGCTTGGCGAGCCCCAACGAGCTGGCGAGGTAGAAGCCGCCCACGCCGCCAGCCATGCCCACCAGCCCGGTCATGACGCCGATTTCCGCTTGAAAGCGCTGCGGTACGAGCTGGAATACCGATCCGTTACCCGTGCCCAGTGCCAGCATGGCCAGGACGAAAAAGCCGAGCGCGCCGGCCAGCGTGGTTGCGAATGCCACCGCCGACAACGCCAGCGCCGCGATGATGTAGACCATCGTCAGCGACCGGACGCCACCGATGCGGTCGGCCAGTGCGCCGCCCATCGGACGTACCAGTGACCCAGCGAGAACGCAGCCGGCGGTGCAATAGCCGGCGATCACCGGGGTAAGTCCGAACTGGTCGGTGAAGTAGATGGGCAGGCTGGCGGCGAGCCCGACGAAGCCGCCGAAGGTAACGGCGTAAAATGCCATCAGCCACCAGGCGTCGGCCTGCTTGAGCGGCTCGAAGTAATCGACCAGCCTTTTGGGCGCCGGCGCGTTCGGTGCGTCCTTCGCCATCAGCATGTACAGCACGAACACCACCGAAAGCGGAATGCAAGCCAGGCCAAGGACCGCATTCCAGCCGAAAGCCTTGGCCAGCATGGGCGCGAAAAGCGATGCAAGCACGGTGCCGGAATTGCCCATGCCCGCCAGCCCCATCGCCTTGCCCTGATGTTCCGCCGGGTACCAGCGGCTCGCCAGCGGCAGCGCGATCGCGAAGCTTGCGCCCGCAAAGCCGAGGATTACACCGAGCGCCAGCGTACCGCCAAAGCTGTTCACCCCCAGCAACCATGCACAAAGCAGGCCGACGATGACGATGATCTGGCTGATCGCGCCCGACCGCTTCGGTCCGATACGGTCGACCAGCAGCCCGTTGACGACGCGCAGAACCGCGCCCGCCAGCGTCGGCACCGCGACCATCAGCCCCTTTTCTGCGGGCGTGAGCAGCAGCGTCTTTGAAATCATCGGGGCGAGCGGCCCCAGCAGCACCCACACCATGAAGGCGAGGTCGAAATAGAGAAAGGCGGCGACCAGGGTCGGCAAGTGGCCGGCCTTCCAGAAGCTCGTCGCGGCGACGGGCTCGGTGGCCTTCCCATCGCGATCCCAAAATGCAGTAGCCATGTGACGTCCCCCAATAAACGGAAATGGACACGAAAAAAAGCCGCAGGCCGACGCACGCATGGATAGCGTACCCGGTCAGCGGCTTTGCTGCGATGTTCGGTGAGGATGGCAGTCCCGGCTCTGGGAGGGCGCATCCATGTTGGCGCGCTTCATCGCGCGACGCCTATGTTATCCCGCGATTCGCCTTATGTTGCAAGGCACAAAATTCCGGCTCTTTTCAACGTGGCGGCGAAAAGCCGGCCAGAAACTCATCGATCCGCTCGGGGTCGAATATGCGGCCGTCGAAGAAGCGGTCGGGGCCCAGGGTGAGCTCGCCCCGTCGCGATCCGACCGCCAGCGGCAGATCGACCGCGCCTTCCAGTTTCATGCTCGCACCCGGCATCGGCACCTGACTGTCGGCCAGCGCGCGCCGGAACACGTCGGGACGGAACACAGCGCCCGCCCTTGCTGCGGTATCGGCCGTGTGCGCGACCATCCCCCAACGCACCAATTGGGAATATATCCACAAGGCCTGGCTACGCCATGGGAATGAGGTTGCCTCCCGGCCGAACAGCATGAAATCCGGACTGTCGACCGGCGCGTCGTCCAGTCGCGCGACGATCCGGCCCGCCAGTGCGCGTTCGATCACCTCGATCGGCTGATCGACATAGCGCGGCCCGGACAGGAGCTGCGCCAGTTCTTCCCGATTGGCAGGATCATCGCACCACGCTGCCGACCGCTGAAGGGCGCGCAGCAGGCGATCCACGATATCGGGATTGTCGTCGAGCCAGTCCTGACGAAAGGCGAGTATTTTTTCCACGCCGCGCCGCCAGATGCGCTCGCCGATCGCCACCGCTTCCGCCAGTCCCGCATCCACCGCGGCGCTACCCCAAGGCTCACCGGCGATGAAGCCGTCGATCTCGCCTGCGCGCATCGCCTCGACCGTCAGGGACGGCGGCAGGACCCGCAGCACGACGTCGCGGTCCGGATCGACCCCGGCGCTGGCCAGCCAGTAGCGCAACATGATGGCGTGACTGGAAAAGCGATGGACGACCCCGATCACCGGCTTGCGCTTCCACAAGCCGATCGCGGCAGCGAAGTCATGCGCCGTCCCCAGCGGGTCGGCCAGGCGGCTGATCCGATCAGGTGCCAGCGCCGCCGCAAAGGCGGTCGCCATCACCAGCATATTGCCGTTGACGTTCAGCTTGTAGGGTGCCGCCAGCGCGGCGGGCTGCTGGCTGAGGCCCAGGGTTACCGCCACCGCCAGCGGCGCCAGCATATGCGCCGCCTGCACCTGTCCATAGACCAGCCGGTCTCGCAGTGTCGCCCAGCTCGTCGTGCGAACGAGCTCCAGCGAGAGGCCCTCCGCCTCGGCAAAGCCCCGATCGTGGGCGACGGCAAGCACGGCGGCATCGGTGAGCGGCAGGAAGGCGATGCGCAGGCCAATTGTCATATTCCGCCTCCAAGCAGGTCGCTTGCCGTGATCAGGGCCTGCGCCACGTCGACGATCTTCTTGCCCTGGTTCATCGCCGCCGATCGTAGCAGCGCATAGGCGTCCTGTTCGCTGAGGGCCCGCTGGTTCATCAGGATCGACTTGGCGCGGTCGATGATCTTGCGATCGGACAACGCGGTTCGCGCCTCGTCGAGGTCCGCCTGCATCTTCGCAAATGCATTGAAGCGCCGTACCGCAAGCTCGAGCACCGGCTTCACGCGCTCCTTGCGCAATCCATCGACGACATAAGCGGAAACGCCTGCGTCGATCGCAGCCCCGATCATCGCGTCGTCCGACTGGTCGACGAACATGGCGATCGGGCGGGCGAGCGCCCTGCTGACCGTCAACATCTCCTCCAGCGTGTCGCGGCTCGGGCTGCCAAGGTCCATCAGGACGACATCGGGGGCCATCCGCTCCAACCGGGCAACGAATGCGCCTCTGGGCGGCACTATATGGATATCGTCATAGCCCGCGTCGCGCAGACCCTCTTCGAGAACCGTCGCGCGTAACCCGCTGTCATCGATGATGACGATTCTCATTGAAGCCTGCCCATGCCACCAGCCAGATTGCCCATGGCCGGGCACGCGTCAACGCGCGATCATCCCGGCAGAGCGCAACAAAGTGACAATTGCCGCGCCGTCTGACATTCATGTCATCATGCTACCGGTTTGATTGTCATTCACTGGCTCATCGAGGAGGCGGTGAGAAGGCGACAGCTGTTCGCCGATCGGGCGCTGTCCGCTGCCCTGGCGCTGTCCGCTGCCCCGGCGCTGGATCAGGCCGGACGATGGCTGGTCGGACGATCCCGCCTATGACGTGGTGATCATTCTGGGCCACAAGATGCGCCGCCCGAACCGGGCGTGGGCAACGGGATCCTCCACCTGTTCAAATGTCGCCCGATCGCCGGCGGCGTCGCGGTGAATCGGTTCGACATGCCGCTACTGCTGCCGCTACTGAGGCCGGGCGATGGCATGGAAATAAGGTAGTCTAACCACCGCTCTCCAGCTTTCCCAGGAGAATGGTGGTCGCCGTCAACCCACGTCACGCATTGACCAGCGTCTCGCCCACGTCGCCGCTGGCGGCTTCCAGCAGGCGCCGCTCCAGCGTCTGGATCCGTGCCTTGCCCTCTATCTTCCCCATCAGCAGGTCGGTGACGTAGAAGGTATCGACCGCGCGCTCGCCATAGGTGGCGACATGGGCGCTGTGGACCGTCACCTTGGACTGGAACAGCGCATTGGCCAGGCTGAAGAGCAGGGCGGGTCGGTCGCGCGCGTTCACCTCCACCACGGTGAAGCGATTAGAGGCCTTGTTGTCGATCAGCACATTGGGGACGATGTTGAACGCTTCGGCCCGGGGCCGGGACAGCGGGCGCGCCTCCAGCTTGGTGATCATGCGGTGGCGGTTGGCGAGCGAATCCTCGATCGCGGCCTTGATCCGCTTGAGCTGGCCGGGATCGTGGAAGGCGCCGCCCATCGGGTCCTGCACCAGGAAATTGTCGACCGCCACGCCATCGCGCGTGGTGTGGATGCGCGCGTCGATGATGTTGCCGCCGGCCAGGTGGATCGCGCCCGCGATGCGGTAGAACAGGCCCGGATGGTCGGCGGCATAGACGGTGACGAGGGTCGCGCCTCGTTGCGGGTAATAATGCGCCTCGATCGACAGCCGGGCGTCGCCCGCGCGCAGCATGTGCTGGGCATTATGGATCAATATGTCGTCGGGTTCGGCGACCCAGTAGGATTCGGGCAGCCGGTCGCGCAGCGGCGCGAAATCGGCGTCTGACAGTCCGAGCGCGACCTGGAGCCGCGCCTGCTTGGCCTTGACCCGCTCGCCGCGCCCCTTCTGCTTGTGGCCGAGCCGCAGCACCTCCTCGGCGGATTCGTAGAGATCGCTCAGCAGCTGGCGCTTCCAGCTGTTCCACACCCCCGGCCCGACAGCGCGGATATCGACCACCGTCAGGCAGAGCAGCAGCCGCAGTCGCTCGGGGCTCTGCACCACCTCCACGAAATCGAGGATCGTCTTATAGTCCGACAGGTCGCGCTTGAAGGCGGTGGCGGACATGAACAGGTGGGTGCGCACCAGCCAGGCCACGGTCTCCGTTTCAACCGGCGTCAGGCCGAGGCGCGGGCAGAGGCTGAGCGCGACCTCGGCGCCCAGGATGCTGTGGTCGCCGCCGCGCCCCTTGGCGATGTCGTGCAGCAATACCGCGACATAGAGCGCGCGGCGCGACAGCAGCTTGCCCATGAGATCGGTCGCGAGCGGATGATCCTGGGCAAGCTCGCCCTTCTCGATCCGCGCGAGCAGGCCGACCGCGCGGATGGTATGCTCGTCGACGGTATAATGGTGATACATGTCGAACTGCATCTGCGCGACGACGCGGCGGAAATCGGGGATGAAGCGGCCGAACACGGTCGATTCGCTCATCCAGCGCAGCACGGTCTCCGGGTCGCGGGGCGATGTCAGCACATCCAGGAAGGCGGCGTTGGCGCGAGGGTCCTTGCGGACCTTGGTGGTAATGAAGCCCGCGTCGCGGCTGGCCGCGCGCATCGCGCTCGGGTGGATGGCAAGGCCATGCTTGTCCGCCACCGCGAATATCTCCAGCAGCCGGACCGGGTCCTGCTCGAAGAAATCCTCGCTCGGGATGCTGAGCCGTCCCCGATCCAGCACGAAGCCGTCCAGCTGCCGGGGCCGGCGGAAGATGGTGGGGATATAGCGGCGCCCGCGCTCCGCCATCTGCTCGTCGAGATGGGCGAGGAAGACGGCGGTAAGGTCCCCCACCGTCTTCGCGTTCAGGAAGAAATAGCGCATGAACCGCTCCACGCCCGACCGGCCGTGGCGGCCGAGGAAGCGCATCCGCGTGGCCGTTTCCAGCTGCAGGTCGAAGGTCAGCCGGTCCTCGGCGCGGCCGGTGATCATGTGGAGATGACAGCGCACCGCCCACAGGAAATCCTCCGCCTTCTGGAACTGGCGCAGCTCGCCCTCGGTCAGCAGGCCGACATCCACCAGTTCCGCCACCGATCGGACCCGGTTCACATATTTGCCGATCCAGAACAGGGTGTGGAGGTCGCGCAGCCCGCCCTTGCCCTCCTTCACATTGGGTTCGACGACATAGCGACTGTCGCCCATCCGCTTGTGCCTGGCCTCGCGCTCGGCCAGCTTGTCGGTGACGAAGGCGCGGGCCGTGCCCTGCATGATCTCCGCGTCGAAGCGCGCGGCGGTTTCCTCATAGAGGGCGCGGTCGCCCCAGACGTAGCGGGCCTCCAGCAAGGCGGTGCGCACGGTCAGGTCCGCCCTGGCCATGCGCATGGTCTCGTCCACCGAGCGGCTGGAATGGCCCACCTTCAAGCCCAGGTCCCAGAGCGAATAGAGCATGGATTCGATGACCTGCTCGGTCCAGCCGGTCGGCTTCCAGGGGGTGATGAAGCCGATATCGACGTCGCTGTGCGGCGCCATCTCGCCCCGGCCATAGCCGCCGACCGCGATCAGCGCGATGCGCTCGCCGGTGCTGCGGTTGCTCGACGGATAGAGGTGATGCGTGGTCGCGTCGTAGAGGAGGCGCAGCAGCTGGTCGATCAGGAAGGCGAAGGCGGTCACCGCCTCGCGCCCGCGCGTGGGCTTGGCCTCCAGCCGCCGTGCGACCTCTCGCCGCCCCGTCTCCAGCGCGGCGCGCAATTCCGCGACGATCGCCTGGCGCAATTGCTGGGGCGACCCCTCATGCGCAAGGGCAAGCGCATTGATCCGGTCGGACACCTGTCGCCGGTCAATGATCGCGCGGCGCGCGCCCAGGGCGGGGAACTGCATGACCATGCCGCTGTCTAGTCGCGCGCGGACGCTGCGGCCAGTTGTTTCAGCCGGTAGAGAAAATCGAGCGCCTCGCGCGGGGTCAGCGCGTCCGCGTCCAGCGCGTCGATCGCGTCGCGCAGCGGATCTGCCCTGGCTTCCTCCTGGGCGGCGGCGGCGGCGAACAGCGGCAGGTCGTCCAGGCCCGCCGCGATCCCGCCGGTCTTCGCCTTGCCCGCCTCCAGCCGGGCCAGCACGTCCTTCGCGCGCTTCAGCACCATCGGCGGCAGGCCCGCGAGCCGGGCGACGGCGATGCCGTAGCTGCGGTCGGCCGGGCCGTCGGCCAGCTCGTGCAGCAATACCAGATCGCCCTTCCATTCGCGCGCGCGGACATGGTGGAGCGAGAGCGCGGGCAGTGTCTCGGCAAGCCGCGTCAGCTCGTGATAATGGGTGGCGAACAAACAGCGGCAGCGGTTGACCTCGTGCACCGCCTCCACCACCGCCCAGGCGAGCGCCAGGCCGTCATAGGTTGATGTGCCGCGCCCGACCTCGTCCAGAATGACGAAGCTGCGCTCGGTCGCCTGGGACAGGATCGCCGCCGTCTCGACCATCTCGACCATGAAGGTCGAGCGCCCGCGCGCCAGATTGTCCGACGCGCCGACCCGGCTGAAGAGACGATCCACCAGGCTGAGCGTCGCCGATTGCGCCGGCACGAAGCTGCCCGCCTGCGCCAGCACCACGATCAGCGCATTCTGGCGCAGAAAAGTCGATTTTCCGCCCATATTGGGTCCGGTCACGAGCCAGAGCCGGTCCGTCCCGCCCAGTGCCAGGTCGTTGGCGACGAAGGGCTGGCCCTGCCGCCGCAGCGCATCCTCTACCACCGGATGGCGGCCGCCTGCTATGCTGAGGCAGGCGCCTTCGCTCTCGTCCGGCACGAAATGCGGCCGGGTCCAGCCGCCTTCGGCCGCGCGTTCCGCCAGCGCGGCGGCGACGTCAAGCCGGGCGAGCGCGGCGGCCGCAGTCGCGATCTCGCCCTTGCGGCCCAGTGCCTCCTCGATCAGCCCTTCCAGATGCGCTTCCTCCGCAACCAGCGCATGGGCGCCGGCCTGGCTGACGCGGGCCGCCTGCTCGTGCAGGTCGACCGCGTTGAAACGCACCGCGCCGGCCATGGTCTGGCGATGGGTAAAGCCGCTGTCGGGCGTCATCAGCGCGTCGGCGCTGCGCGCGGGCACCTCGATATGATAGCCGAGCACGCCATTATGGCGGATCTTGAGCGCGGCGATGCCAGTCTGCTCGCGATAGCGCGCTTCCAGCGCGGCGATCGCGCGGCGCCCGTCGCCGGCCATGCGGCGCAGCTCGTCCAGAGCGGCATCATAGCCGTCGGCGATATAGCCGCCGCCCGCGGTCTCGGTCGGAGGGCTGGGCACGAGCGCGCGCCGCAGCGAATCGACCAGCGCGCCATGGCCATCCAGCGCGGGCAGCAGCCGGTCGAGAAGTGCCGGACGGTCAGCCAGGCGCCCGAGCCGCTCGCGCAGCTGCCGGGCCTGATCGAGCCCGTCGCGCAGCTGGCCAAGGTCGCGCGGGGAGCCGCGTCCCATGGCGAGACGCCCGAGCGCGCGGCCAATGTCCGGCAGCGCGCGCAGCGCCGCGCGCAGCGCTTCCCTCAGGCCGGGGTCGTCATGCAGGAAGGCGACCAGGGCCAGCCTCGCCTCGATCTCCGACGGGTCGAGCAGCGGCGCGGCGATATCCTGTGCCAGCAGCCGAGCGCCCGGCCCGGTCACGCTGCGGTCGACCGCGCCGAGCAGGCTACCCGCGCGCCCGCCGTCGGTCGTGGCGGTCAGTTCAAGGCTGGTGCGCGTCGCCGCATCGATCGCGACATGGCTGCCGTCATGCTTGCGCTGAGGCGGGCTGAGGAAAGGCAGCGTGCCGCGTCCGGCATGATCGAGATAGGCGAGCAGGCCACCCATCGCGGCCAGTTCGGCCCGGCCAAATGTGCCGAAACCGTCCAGTGTCGACACACCGAACATTCGTTTCAGCGCCGCTTCGCCCCGCAGGCTGGAAAAGGCCGACCGGTCGAAGTCGTGCACGGCCACGTCCCCGAAAGTCGAACCGTCGGCGACCACCACCTCGCTGGGGTTGAGCCGCGCCAGTTCGGCGGGGAGCGCGCCTCGACCAAGCGCCATCGTTTCGAACCGGCCGGTGGATATGTCCGCCGCGGCCACGCCGATCTCGCCGCCCACATCCGCCAGCGCGACCAGCATATTGTCGCGTCGCGCGTCGAGCAGCGTTTCCTCGGTCAGCGTGCCGGCGGTGACATAGCGGACGATCGCGCGCGCCACGAGGGTCTTGCCGCCACGCGCCTTGGCTGCGGCCGGGCTTTCGGTCTGTTCGGCGATGGCGACGCGATGCCCCGCCTTGATGAGGCGCGCCAGATAGGTTTCGGCACTGTGCGCGGGGACGCCGCACATCGGGATCGGCGCGCCGCCATGCTCGCCCCGGCTGGTGAGCGCGATATCGAGCGTTGTGGCGGCCGCCTTCGCATCGTCGAAGAACAGTTCGAAGAAATCGCCCATGCGGTAGAAGAGCAGGCAATCGGACGCTTGCGCCTTGAGCGCCAGATATTGCGCCATCATCGGTGTCGGGGGAGCGGAAACGGCGGACATCAAGGGTGCGGATAGCGGGTCGTTCAAGCGGGGTCAAAAGGGGAGCGGTTGCTCCATACCGCTGCCCCGGGTCACGCTCGGGCGGCCCGACCCTTTGCCGGTTTCGCCATGTTCAGCGCGACGGCGGCCCGCACCAGCGCGACGAACGCCGTGTCGTCCACGCCGTCCCCTTCATGCAGGTCGATCGCCCGGCGCGCATTGCCGTCCAGGCTGGCGTTGAACAGGCCCGCAGGGTCCGGGAGCGATGCGCCCTTGAAGAAGGTCAGCTTGATATGGCTTTTATAACTTTCGCCGGTGCAGAGGATGCCGCCCCGCGACCAGACCGGAACGCCCCGCCATTTCCATTCCTCGACCACAGCCGGTTCGGCCCGATGGATCAGCGTGCGCATCCGGGCCAGCGCTTCGCCGCGCCAGTCTCCCAGCTCTGCGATCCGCGCGTCGATCAGCGCGCTTGCGTGGGTCATCGTGCGTCTCCACCCGCCGTCCGTGGCTGCCGGAATCCGGCGCCTGGCCCGGCCCATCGGCGGCAATTTGGCCATGGCATCCGTTTTTCGCGGCGCGATCGCCGGTTTAAGTGCATTTTAGCCCGCTTCAACCGCTATCTCGCGCTTGCCCCCAAAGCCTGCGACCCGCTAGGGGCGGCAAGCGAAACAAATGGAGGCGCGGGCGCGATGTCGGACAGTTCGAGCGTGGAATTTTCCGAGCGGGAGGCGCTGTTCTTCCATTCGACCGGACGGCCCGGCAAGATCGAGATCATCGCGTCGAAGCCGATGGCGACCCAGCGCGACCTCAGCCTCGCCTATTCGCCCGGTGTCGCGGTGCCCGTGCTCGCCATCGCGAAGGACCCGGCGACCGCCTATGACTATACCGCCAAGGGCAATCTGGTCGCCGTTATCTCCAACGGCACCGCGATCCTTGGCCTCGGCAATTTGGGCGCGCTCGCCTCCAAGCCGGTGATGGAGGGCAAGGCGGTGCTGTTCAAGCGCTTCGCCGACGTCGATTCGATCGATATCGAGCTGAAGACCGAGGATGTGGACCGGCTGATCGACGCGATCGAGCTGATGGAGCCGACCTTCGGCGGCATCAACCTTGAGGATTTCAAGGCGCCCGAATGCTTTATCATCGAACAGACGCTGAAAGAGCGGATGAACATCCCGGTGTTTCATGACGACCAGCATGGCACCGCGATCATCGCCGCGGCCGGCGTCATCAACGCGGCGCTGCTGACCGGCCGGGAGCTTGCGGACATCAAGGTCGTCGTCAACGGCGCCGGCGCGTCCGCGATCGCCTGTACCGAACTCATCAAGTCGATCGGCGTGCGCCACGACAATGTCATCATGTGCGACAGCAAGGGCGTGCTTTACCAGGGCCGTACCGAGGGCATGAACCAGTGGAAGTCGGCCCATGCGGTCAAGACCGACCGCCGGACCCTGACCGAGGCGCTGAAGGGCGCCGACGTGTTCCTCGGCCTGTCGGTCGCGGGCGCGGTGACGCAGGACATGGTGATGGCCATGGCCGACAGGCCGATCATCTTCGCCATGGCCAACCCCGACCCGGAGATCACGCCGCCCGACGCCAAGGCGGTGCGCCCGGACGCGATCGTCGCCACCGGCCGGTCGGACTATCCCAACCAGGTCAACAATGTGCTCGGCTTCCCCTTCATCTTCCGCGGTGCGCTGGACGTGCGGGCGACGACGATCAACGAGGCGATGAAGATCGCCGCGGCTCGCGCCATCGCCGAACTGGCGCGCGAGCAGGTGCCAGAGGAAGTGGCCAAGGCCTATGGCCGGTCGCACAGCTTCGGCCCCGACTACATCATCCCCGCGCCGTTCGACCCGCGCCTGATGGAGGTTGTCCCCTCCGCCGTCGCGCAGGCGGCGATGGACAGCGGGGTCGCGCAGAAGATGATCCCGGACATGGCGGCCTATCGCCAGTCTTTGAAGGCCCGGCTCAACCCGACGACGACCGTGCTGACCTCCGCCTATGAGAGCGCCAAGGCCAATCCCAAGCGCGTCGTCTTTGCCGAGGCTGAAGAGGAAGTGGTGCTGCGCGCGGCGATCCAGTTCCAGAATCTGGGCTATGGCACGGCCGTGCTGGTCGGCCGCGAGGGCGTGCAGGATCAGCTCAAGGCGCTCGGCGTGCCCAATCCGGACGATTTCGAGCTGCATAACAGCGTCAACTCGCCGCTGGTCGAGGAGATGGTCGACATCCTCTACGGCCGCCTGCAGCGGCGCGGCTATCTGCGCCGCGATTGCGAGCGGATGGTGAATCGCGATCGCAACATCTTCGGATCGCTGCTGGTCAAGATGGGCGTCGCCGACGCGATGGTGACCGGCATGACCCGCCCCTATGCGCAATCCTTGCGTGAAGTGAAGCGGGTGATCGATCCGGTCGAGGGCCGCACCGCGTTTGGCATCCACATCATGGTGAGCAAGGACAAGACCGTGTTCCTGGCCGACACCATTGTCAACGAACGGCCCACGGCGAGCGAGCTGGCCGACATCGCCGAGGGCACGGTGGCCGTCGCGCGGCGCATGGGGCATGATCCGCGCGTCGCATTCCTCTCCTTCTCCAGCTTCGGCAACCCGCCGGGCATCCACCTCACCAACATGCGCGATGCGGTCGCCATCCTCGATCATCGCGGCGTGGATTTCGAATATGAAGGCGAGATGGCGGCGGACGTCGCGCTCAACCCGGCGATGATGAAGAATTATCCGTTCATGCGCCTGACCGGGCCGGCCAACATTTTGGTCATGCCGGGGCTGCAATCGGCCAACATCTCCGCAAAGCTGCTGCGCGAACTGGGCGGCGCTTCGCTGATCGGGCCGATCCTGGTCGGCATGGAGAAGTCCGTGCAGGTCGCCACCATGTCGTCGAACGCGTCTGAACTGCTGACGCTGGCGGTGCTGGCTGCGGGCGGCGTGGCGCTGTAAAGGAATGGCGCCCGGCATTCATGCCGGGCCCGCATGCTCCGGTAACGCGACGGGCTTGAATCGCGCCGCTGCTTTCGTGTAGGCCCGGAAGTTGACGTTCGCGTAAAGCGAGCGCGCCAGGAGACATGCCGTGCCCAGCTTCACGCCCCCGGTAGCGGAGCAGCGCTTCCTGCTCGCCGATTCCGGGATCGACGCCGACATATTGGATGCGGTGCTGGACGGCGCCGGGCAGATCGCCGCCGACGTCTGGGCGCCGATCCGCATCGCGGGCGATCGCGAAGGCGCGGCCTGGACGGCCGACGGCGTGCGGATGCCGACGGGCCATGTCGATGCCTATCGCGCCTTCGTCGAGGGCGGCTGGGGCACGATCGGCGCGCCGGAGCGATCGGGCGGGCAGGGCCTGCCCTTCGCGCTGCAGATGGCGGCGATCGATTCGCTGGGCTGTGCCAACGCGCCGCTGACGCTCTGCCCCATATTGTCCAACGGCGCGGTCGAGGCGCTCGCGGCCCATGGCAGCGCCGACCAGCAGGCGCGCTATTTGCCCAGGCTCGTGAGCGGGGAATGGACCGGCACGATGAACCTGACCGAGCCGCAGGCGGGGTCCGACGTCGGCGCCCTGCGCAGCCGCGCGACGCCGCGCGGCGACGGGACATGGAGCATCGCGGGCACGAAGATCTTCATCTCGTACGGCGAACATGATCTAAGCGAGAATATCGTCCATCTCGTGCTGGCCCGCACGCCGGGGGCGCCGGAAGGGACCAGGGGCATCTCGCTGTTCCTCGTTCCCCGTTATCGCTTGAACCCGGACGGGACGCCGGGCGCCGCAAACGACGTCCGCGCCGTCTCGATCGAACATAAGCTGGGGCTGCACGCGTCCCCCACCTGCGTCATGAGCTTCGGCGAAAACGGCGATTGCGTCGGCGAGCTGATCGGCCCCGAACATGGCGGGATGCGCGCCATGTTCACGATGATGAACAATGCGCGGCTGTTCGTCGGCCTGCAGGGCGTGCAGGTCGCCGAAGCGGCGACCCAGGCGGCGGTCGCCTATGCGCGCGAGCGGGTGCAGTCGGCGCTCGCCGGGGCAGCCGATCGCGCGCCGGTGCCGATCATCGCGCATCCCGACGTGCGCAGGATGCTGCTGCGGATGCGGGCCCAGACCGATGCCGCCCGCGCGCTGGTCTACGCGGCGGCCGCGCAGGTCGATCATGCCCGCGCCGGGGTCCAGGGCGCGGAGGCGCGACTCGCGCTGCTGACGCCGCTCGCCAAGGCCCATGCCACGGACATTGGCTGCGAAGTCTCCGCGCTCGGCATCCAGGTTCATGGCGGGGTCGGCTTCGTCGAGGAGACAGGGGTCGCCCAGTTCCAGCGCGATTCACGCGTCTTCCCCATTTATGAGGGCACGAACGGCATTCAGGCCGCCGATCTGGTCTCGCGCAAGCTGGTGATGGAGGGCGGCGCGCCATTCGCCGCGCTGGTCGACGAGCTGCGCACATCGGCGCTCCATCCGGCGCTACGGTTGCTAATCGACAGCTGCGCCGCCATCGGCGCGGAGTTGCAGGCCCGCGACCTGCCCGACCGGCTGGCCGGCAGCGCCCCCTTCCTGACGATGCTGGCGACGGCGGTGGGCGGCGGCCTGCTCGAGGCGCAGGGAAGGCGGACGATGGACGAGAGCTCGCCCTTTGCCGCGCGCAAGCGCGCCGCCATCATGTTCCATCTCGACCAGATCGTGCCCGAAGCGGCGGGACTGGCGGCCGCGGCGCGTGCGTCCGGCACCGCGCTGGCGGCCGACGCCTTCGGGTGAACGGCTCCCTTTGCAGACTTGCCAAGGCGGGAGAAACCCGCAAGAGAACCAGGGGCAAGGAGGCGCAAATATCGATGGCTGACATAGCGGGTTTCGACAGCGCCACCTTCCGCCGCGTGCTCGGCCATTATCCGACCGGCGTCTGCGTCGTCACCGCGATCGAGGAGGATGGCAGCCCGATCGGCATGGTCATCGGGTCGTTCACGTCGGTTTCGCTCGATCCGCCGCTGGTCGCCTTCCTGCCGGCCAAGAGTTCGGGCAGCTGGCCCCGGATCGAGCGGATCGGCAAATTCTGCGCCAATGTCCTGGCCAGCGACCAGCTGCCGCTGTGCCGCCGCATGTCCGCGCCGGGTGCCGACAAGTTCGCGGACGTATCGCATCGGCTGTCGAGCAACGGCTCGCCGATCTTGGACGGTGTCGTCGCCTGGATCGACTGCACGCTCGATGCGGTCCATGCCGCGGGCGACCATTATATCGTGATCGGCCGGGTCGTCGCGCTGGAGGCCGAGCGCACGAGCACGCCCCTGCTCTTTTTCCAGGGAAATTACGGCGCGTTCGCCCAGACCGCATAGGGGATCGCCGGACAGCGGCATCCATCGGCCATCGGCTCGGCACCATCGGGCGAAGCGGCAGCGGCGCCTTACCGCTCCTTAATGTCTCCATCCTAAAATTGCGGCGTCGTCCCCATGGATATCCCCGCATGACCGCGCTGCTCATCACCGTAGATACCGAGCTGTCCGCCGCTATGCAGCAGCGTGGCGTCAGCCTTGCCGACAATGTCCGCAGCTCCATCTGGGGCGAGGCGGGGGGTCGCGCGGTCGGCATCGGCTGGCAGATGGACGTGATGGACCGCCATGGGCTGAAGGGTGTGTTCTTCCTCGACCCGATGCCCGCGCTGGTGCACGGCCCCGCATGGCTGGAACCGGTCGTCGCCGCCATCGTGGCGAGGGGGCACGAGGTGCAGCTCCACATCCACAGCGAATGGCTCGCCTGGGCGCCGCAATCGCCGGTCGAAGGACGGCAGGGGCGCAATATCGGCGATTTCTCGCTTGCCGACCAGATCGTCCTGTTGGGCCTCGCCCGCGATCTGCTGGAGCAGGCGGGCGCGCCCCGAATCACGGCCTTTCGCGCCGGCAATTTCGGCGCCAATGACGATACGCTGCGCGCGCTGGCGGCGATCGGCCTTGAATGGGATAGCAGCGTCAACCCCGCCTATATCGGCCGTGAATGCGGCATCGCGCTCGATCCCGCGGCGATCGATCCGGTGCGCCGGCTGGGCATGGCCGAGCTGCCGGTGTCGGGTATCAGCGACCGCCCCGGTCATTTCCGCCCCGCGCAGCTGTGTGCGCTCTCGGCGAGCGAGATGCGCGCCGGGCTGCATCATGCCACGCGCGCGCGGCATGCCGCCTTCGTCGTCGTCACCCACAGCTTTGAAATGCTCTCGCGCGACCGGAAAAGGCCCAACTTGATGGTCATGCGCCGGTTGGAACGGCTCTGCGCGGCCGCAGCGCGCGCGGGTGGCGTCAGCCCGGCAGGCTTTTCCGACCTGTCGCCCGCATTGGCCGACCGGCCGGCGGGCCCCGAGGAGCGCGTCGCGCCAAGCCGCCTGCGCACGGGCATCCGCGTCGCGCAACAGCTCTGGGCCACCTGGCGGTACGAGAGACGGCTGCTGCCTGTGTGATCGCAGCCGCTGATGCGATCGTCATAGGGCGCCACCGCCCGATCTTGCCCGGCGCCATGCGTACTCGACGGATCGATCAACGGCCTTAGCGTCACGGTCTGGGTCTAGCAGACCCCGGGATGCCCATCGCGCGCGGCCATGCCCGGTGATCGCCAGCGTCGGCGATGCCGCGCCGGTGGCTGAACACCGGCTCTCGACACACTGCGTTACCCGTTTCAACGTAGTTGCGAATAGATCGCAACAACGTTGAAACGGGTCCGTCACCGGACGGGACAGATGATTACGAACGCTGCAGCCCTCTCCCGATTGTTGGTGGAAGAATGGACCGCCCTGGTCCGGGTCCCCCTGAACATCGTCGGCAATCATCCGGCCGCAGAAGATGTGGCACAACATCTGTGGCTGCGGGTCGGCGATACCGCGGCCTGGACTGATTCTGATCTTGTGGGGGGCCACCCGGGCCGACGCGGTGACCATCGCACTGTTGGCGAGCCCCGCAATTCTGGCGCTGATCGCGCTCGCGACCTTGCATGCGCCTGGCAGGTGGGGGCGGCCATGGCCCTTGTCGCTATTGTCTTCCTTTTTGCGGTTCACCAACCCATGATTCATCAGTCAATGCAGCCGCCCCCGATGGTCGACGTCGTCTCCCTCGATCCGCTACAGTGATCGGCCCGTGAGCGTGGGCACGCGGCTGGTCGGGGCAGGCGGAACATCGGCCATCGTCCTGAGCATGCTTGCCGGCGCCTTGTTCACCTGGCGCGGCTACGCGACGGTGCCGCCCCGCGCTCCCCCCGAACCGATCAGCGAGGAGCAGCCGGGGCCGGAGCAGGTGCAGAAGGAAATGCCGCTACCTGTTACCGACCTGCCAAAGAGAGAACCAACCCCGGTCATCGTGCCTAGCCGGACGAGCGCAACAGCCAGCGCACCACCCGCTGCCGAACCCGGACCACCGGTCAAGGAGGCGACCGCTTCGGAAAGCAGCCCAGCACCGCCAGCGCCGCAACTGGCGTCTGCCAAGCCGACCTGGGAGGGACAGGTGCTGGGCGCCCTTAACAAGGCCAAGCGCTATCCGCGCGAAGCGCGCTCCACTCGCCAGCAGGGCGTGCCTTATATCCGCTTCGTGATGGACCGGGACGGAAAGATATTGTCCGTGCGGCTGGAACGCAGTTCCGGCGTTCGTTCGCTCGCTCGATCAGGAGGCGTTGTCGTTGTCCAAACGCGCTGCCCCGCGGCCCCGACCACCCGTTGAAGTGAAGGGCGATACGATCGAACTGGTCGTACCGGTCGAGTTTTTCATGCGTCAAGTAACCCCATCGAAGCGGCATGTTGCAATGAATGTCGCCTTATCAGCTTGCGACAACCTTTCAACTCACGAGAGAAATGCGAATCATTAGCAATATTCTACCACTTTGAGCGGTAAGCATGGAGCTGGTCTCCATCGGCAGCATACACTTGGTGTCCACCAAATTGGCGGCAGGCCACAACGAAGTGGCCTTTCAAGCCGCTGGCGAGCTTGCGATTTGATAAGGATGCGCTTGAATCGATCTCTCAAGAATGGCAGTTTGCACCAGAAATGAATCGAGCGGGGCCCAGTTAATGGTGGAAGCGGTTAACAGACATATCAATAATGCAGACGAAGTAAAGCATGTAAATATTGTGATAGAATCCAAATCCGCAATCGATATAATGACCGATGACGTCGCTGCAAAGTTCTTTCAGGCAGGTCGCTTACATGAGAAGGCCCGCCAGTGGGAAGAAGCTGCCACGTCCTATCAGGCGGCGGTAAGGCTTCGCAAGGTAGACAACGGAGACTATAACTTTCGTCTTTGTAAAGCTTTATATGAAATTGGTGATCTTGAGAAGGCGGAAGAGGCGGCAAAGAAGGCGGTTGAACTAAATCCATTTGCGCCTCATCATCACCTATATTTGGGGATGATATTTGATCTTCGGGGAAATCTGCATTCCGCCATTACATCTCTTGGATTGGCGATCGACCTCCAAAAGATAACAGTCGCTGGTTTTGATAAATGGCACGGGCGAATTGCAAGCTGCTTTCTGCGCTTGAAGCGGTACGAAGAGGCGGAGCATCATTATCGTCTGGCGATTGAGCTGAATCATGACAACGAGCGATATCATCTGCGGCTTGCAGAGATACTGCTTCACCATACCAGGTGGCAAGAGGGCGCCGATGCGTTGGAGAAGGCTGCTGGCCTCTCGGAAGATCCCTCAAGCATCTACATCCGCCAAGCGCAGGCACTTGAGAAGGCCTCGAAATGGGAAGAGGCGGCGGGCGCCTACAGCGACGCCATCGCTACTGCATTGGAGCCGTCGGCGAATTTGTACCGAGATCTCGCCAGCGCTTTGCGCAAAGGAAGGAAGTGGTGGCGCGAAATAGAGGCCCTCGACCGGGCGGTCGCGATGGACCCCGACGACGCCGAAAGCTGGTTTAATCTGGGCAATGCTCGCGACATGATGGGGCGCTTTGCGGAGGCCGCAGATGCGTTCCAACGGGCGGCGTTGCAGCGCCCCGGTAACGCAACGTGGCAATATCGGCTGGGCTATGCATGGGAGCGCGCGGGCAATAGCCATGACGCTGAAATCGCCTACGCATCGGCTGTGAAGCTTGAGAAGCGCGCAGGAGTGCAGGGCATAGGCTGGTTCCATGCGCAACGCGGACTTTGGCCTGCCGCTGTTGATCGGCTGAAGCTGCAGATTCCCTTTCACCCGCTGGACGCCGAGCTATATTACCGTTTGGGCTTGGCGAATGACCGCTGCTATCGATGGGCGGAGGCAGCCGAAGCCTATCTGGACGCCCTTGCCCTGTCACCGGACAAGGCGTCGTGGCATTATCGGCTTGGTTTCGTATCGGAACGGCTCGGAAACTGGACGCAGGCAGCCCAAGCCTATGAGCGCGCTGTGGATTGCCGGGCGGATCATTCGAGTTACTGGGTCTTCCGCTGGGGCTATTCCCTGCATATGGCAGGGGAAGCAGAGAAAGCCGCGACCATCTGGTTGGGCACTTACCCCGAAGAAAAGCCTATCTCAGCTTTCGGCCCTCAGCCGGAGTCGGAGCCTGAACCCGTCCCTGCACCAGAGCTGACGGCAGAATTCGAAATCGACGCCCAATCCATCGGCGATACGCATTCAGAATTTGATCAATCGGAATCGGCAGTTGCTTCATCGGAGACCGCTGAGCCGCCTCTACCTCCGCCATTGCCGCACTATATGGACGACATTTCGGTACGCCCGATAAAGATGCTCGAGCGTGCGCTGAGCCATGACTCGGTCGGGATGGCTGGATGGGTCAAACTCGCCGAGGCCAACGAACAGTGCGCGCTATGGGACGATGCGGCAGATGCCTATTCTCAGGCCTTGGCCCGCGACGGCGCTCAGTCTGCAACACGGCATTACCGGCATGGCCGAGCCCTGACCGCCGCCCGCCGATACGATGAAGCCTGCGCGGCTTTTCTGCAGATGTACGCTTATAGGCGGCCGCATGGCTTGGAACTCGCCAATTATGAGAAGAGCGCCTCCTTGCGGGAGGTCATGGATTATGCGGAATGCCTAGAGACATTGCCAATCGCGAAAGACACTATTTTCTACGAATCCTATTTCGGTGCCAATATCAGCTGCAATCCTTTTGCGATTTTCGAGCGCGTTGTAAGCGATGCACGATATAGCCATTTCAAGCACATCTGGGTCATCAATGACGCTAGCCGCGTTCCATACAAATATCGCGGAATGAAAAATGTGAGCTTCATCGAACGGGGCACTCGCCTCTATCGCAAATGCCTCGCAACGTCGGAATATTTGATCAACAATGTAACTTTCCCTCCCTTCTTTATCCGAAGGCCCGAGCAGAAATATCTCAACACCTGGCACGGAACACCGCTCAAGACCTTGGGCAAGGCGCAAATCGTGCCCGGAAAAGTGGTCGAGCATAAGAATGTCGCACGTAACTTTCTGCATGCAACCCATTTGATCAGCGCTAACGCGCACACGACTAAGGTGCTGATAGACGGCTATGAAATTGGGGGCTTGTACAAGGGCAAATTGGCGGAAACAGGCTATCCGCGCCAGGACATGCTGTTTGGAACCGCAGCCAGTGATCGGCAAAAATTATTTGCGCAGCTGGGCCTCGATGCTGACAGGCTGGCCATTCTGTATGCCCCGACCTGGCGCGGCCAGCCGGGGCAAGAGAATACGGATATCCAACGGCTGGTCGATGATCTGCAAAAAATGGCGGATACTGGAGTGCAAATCCTGTTTCGCGGTCACCACATGATGGAAAAGGGCCTGATCGGCGTAGATATTCCCGTACGCGTGGTCCCCGAACATATATCGACCTATGAGATTTTACCATGCATTGATGGCTTGATCGCAG
>JBEVME010000093.1:0-7419 GCA_040508785.1 Sphingobium sp. | reverse complement strand
CGGGGCAGATCAACCAGGCGGTGGATCGCCTCGGCCGCGCCCAGCAGCTCGACCCCGACAACCGCGCCATCGCCGCCGACCTCGCCCGCGCCCGCCGCATCCAGGGCGCGGTGCGCACGCGGCAGTAGGGGGGGATGACGTGACCAGACCCATCTTCGATCGCCTGTGGGCAGCCTTCCCGGCTCATGCCCGCTAGACCAACATGGAGACGCTTTACACCGCGCTCGGCGGGGCGGCGGAACGCAATATATTCATCGATGGCTTTGGGCCGGACGGCAATACCTGCGCCAGCCGGATGAGCGTGGCCTTCAACCGGGGCGGCTCACCGATCGTCGCTGCGCGCGTGGGGGCGAGGGAGACGCTGGGCACCGCCGATGGCACCCGGATCATCTTCACCGTATCCGCCTTTCGCCGTTACCTGATCGCGACGCTGGGCAAACCCCTGACCGACAGGGCCGGTCCGTTCGACAGCGATTTCGTAGGCAGGCGCGGGATCGTGGCCTTCTCGGTCAACTGGCGGGGGGCGACCGGCCACATCGCCCCGTGGAACGGGGCCGTCTATCGCGAACCCGCCTACGATAATTACGCCGCATACGTGAACAGCGCCGATCCAAGCCGCAGAACCTCGCTAGGCGAATTTTGGGAGTTGCGCTGATGCCTCGCGCCATCGCCGTCGCCTCGCTCTGCCTCCTCGCCATCACGCCGGCGACGGGCCGCACCGGACCCGCGCAGGGGGCATCGTCGCGCGTCGGGCAGGATTACGCGCTCGCCACCTGCCTGACGCAGAAGGCTGGCGGAGAATTGCGGGCCGAGGGCTATCACTTGGGCTCGATCGCGATCGGGCAGTCGGGCCTGTCGCCGCTGGACTTCACCGCCGTGCGGGACGCGGTGGCGAAGACGCTGGCGCGCACACCGATGACGACAGTGCATATCGACGCGCCAGTCGATCGCAGCGACCGGCCCGCGCTGCTCGCCCACTGCCTCGCGATCACCCGCAGCCCCGTCGTGCAGGCTGCGATCACCCGCCTGCCCCGCCGCCGTTGACGCATCGACGAACCCGGTACGGCCCGATCATCCTGCTGGCCGCCTTCATGGCGGTGGCGCTCGTCCTGTGGCGGGTGCTGCCGCAACCGCGGGGGTGGTTGACGTGGGCACCGATCGCCGCGGCGCTATTGGCGGGGTGGCGCATGGGCGGCGGCGCGGTGCTGAGCGTCCGCAGCATAGCGGTCTCGGGCGGGGCCTTCCTGCTGTGCCAGTCCGCGATCCAGCTCCTGCTCGCGGCGCGCGTGGTCACGCAGTAAGGACGGGGCGACGGCCTCTCCGGCGCGGCGATCGGGCCGAAGAGGTTAGCGGCGGTATCCTCGTGTCATACATGTCGACGTGTCGACGTGCATGACACGCCGGCCACGTTAGCGATCGGCAGCGAGGAGCGACGATCGCGTTAGCGTGGCCATGGTCCATGCCGTGCTCGGCCTTCAGCATCGCGACCGGCTCCATGTGCTTCGTCGCCGGATGCTCGCGGACGATGCGCTGCCACTCGGCAATCGGGCTGCCGTACGTCTTCTCGATCGAGGGGAAGTAGGAGGCCAGCCCCTTGACGGTCGGTTCGGTCATCGCGTCGCTCCTTATTGGAAAGCGGAAACCCGTCAGCGGCCTTCCACCACGGCCTTGAGCTGATCGGCCATCGCGCCCCAGCCCGCGTTGAACCCCATGTCGCGGTGCCGCGCCAGCGCCTCGGCCGTCCAGTGGTGCGCGGTCGCGCGGAAGAGCGCGCCGTCACCGTCCGCCGCCACCTCAAACACGCCAACCATGAACGGGCCGGCGGGGTGCCAGTCCGCAGTGAGCGCGTCGGTGAAGACGAAGCGGCGGTTCGGCTCGAACGCCAGCACGACGCCCTCGTTGGGCACCGTCTCGCCATCGGGGCCGTGCATCACGATCAGGCTGCGTCCGCCGGGCCGCCACTCCAGCACCCGCGCCTCGGCGCGCCACGGGCGGGGCAGAACCAGTCCTCGATGCGATCGGTCATCACCGACCACACATGATCCACGGGGGCATCGATCCTGCGTTCGACGCTCAGTTCCAGCCTGTCGGTCATTCCCGGTCTCCCTGTCGAATGCGATGGCCCCCTACACCCGGTTGTCGGGCGTCTCGCCGGTCAGCGTGCGGTCCTCGTCGTCGTTCTGCGCCCAAGTCTTCTCGGGCGAGGGCGCGTCGGGCTCGGAGGCAAGCGCGCGCACCGCGTTCATCACCGCCACCGCCTTGGACGAGGGAGGAGATGGGGCAACGTCATAGTCAATTAGAGGCTCTTGCCGGATCGAGCATTTTTATGCACTAGAGGTCCAAGCTTCGCCTGAGCGATGCGTGGGTGATACTGGTTCGACAAGTTTTTGCGGGGCGATCTGCGTGAAGCTAAATAACAAGCCTGCGGCACGTCGATCCATGGCAATCTTTACGATCAGTTCGAACAACTACATGCCATATTCACGGACACTGATTGACTCGTCAATCATGGTCCACCCCGATGCGGATCATTTTCTGTGCCTCGCCGACGAGGTTGTCGACGTCGACGGCTATTATCCCGACGATTGTACGCTCGTCACTGTGGACAGCTTGGATATTCCAGATTTTCACGGGTTTGCGTTCCGTTACGACATCATGGAGTTCAACACCGCCGCCAAGCCGTACATGATCCTTCATCTGTTCGCGATGGGCTACGAAAACGTCATCTATTTCGATCCGGATATCAAGGTCTACCGGCCGATCTCGCCGGTATTCGATGCCCTGGCTGCCGGTGCCAGCGTCGTTCTGACGCCGCATCTTACCCGGCCGGCCGAGAGCGATACGCCCCCGGACGACATCACGATCATGAAGGCGGGAATCTACAATCTCGGCTTCGTCGCGTTCGGCCGGCACGAAGGGGTAGAGTCCGTCCTGCGCTGGTGGGCGCGGCGGCTGCGGTATCAATGCATCAATGCACAGGGCGAGGGCATTTTCGTCGATCAGAAGTTCGTTGATCTGGTGCCAGGCTTCCTGTCTGATGTCGTCGTCCTGCGCGATACGACGCTGAATGTGGCATATTGGAACCTGTTTCAGCGCGACTTCTCATATGACGGTGACCATTGGCAGGTCGACGATGAAGCCCTGCTATTCTTTCATTTCAGCGGCTACGATCCACGCAACTCGCATCAGCTGTCCAAGCATACGCCGTTGTTCTCGCGGGATAACTCGCCGGCGCTGAACAGCCTGCTGGACGACTATCAGGCCGACCTGTTCGATCGCGGTCTCAAGCAGACGCCGCGGGCCAACTACGCCTATGACCGCTTTGCCAGCGGCACCCGGATCCCCACGTTCGTCCGGCACCTTTTCCGCCAGCAGTTCCTGACATGGGACGGCGATCCGTTCAAGACGTTCGAGGACTACCTGTCCCAGCCGGCGCCGAGCACTGCCTATGTCGGCGACGGTTCGGTGTGCACGAACCTGATGCAGTATTTCCGCGAGGTCCAGCCGTATCTCGCGGCGCATTTCGATGTGGCGCAGCCGGACGGTGTGGCGAGGCTCACCGAATGGTTCATCCAGCACGGACATACCTCCGGCATCGACCCGCGGCTGGTGCATTCGAGCATTGATCGCATTACCGAGACGCGCCGTGCGCGGCCGCAGCGCATCCCTACCAAAACCCAAGTCGATACGCCCGACGTCTCGCTCATCGGCTATTTGAAGGCAGGCACCGGCGTCGGCGAGGCGGGCCGGCTGACGCTCCGCTCACTCGCTACCGGGCCCTATTCGGTGAGCGCGGTCGACGTGGCGCTCAACGTCGCCTCGTCGCGCAACGACACCAGCTGCGACCGCTTCATCCAGGATACGGCCACCGGCCGCATCCTCATCTTCAACATCAACGCCGATCAGCTCCCGCTCGTGCAAAACCATCTGCCCGGACTGCGGGAGGACGCCTATCGTATCTCGGTGCCCTTCTGGGAGCTGGCGCAGTTCCCAGACGAATGGATCGCCGCGTTCGACGGGGTGGACGAGATCTGGGCGCCGACCCGTTTCATCCAGGCCGCGCTGATCACCAAGGTGCGCAAGCCCGTGCTGCGCATGCCGATCGCGCTGGATTTCAGCCGACCGGAAGGGTTCGACCGCAAATATTTCGGCTTGCCCAAAGAGCGCTTCGTCTTCCTGTTCTCGTTCGATTTTTTGTCGTTCAGCGGCCGCAAGAACCCGATGGCGGTGATCGATGCGTTCCGCTTCGCCTTCGCCGGCCGCAGCCTGCGCGACGATGTGGTCCTCGTCATCAAGTGCGTCAACGTGTCCTTCGCGCCCGATGAGCTGAAGGTGCTGCGCAGCAGTCTGACCGACGGCCTCGACATCCGCTTCATCGATCGCGAGCTGAGCCGCGCCGAGATGCTGGGCCTTGTCGGGGCGGTTGATTGCGTGGTCTCGCTTCACCGCAGCGAGGGGCTGGGCCTCCTAATTGCCGAAGCGATGGCGCTTGGGGTGCCGGTGATCACCACGGATTACTCGGCCACGACCGAGCTGGTCTCGCCGGCCACGGGCTACCCGGTCGATTTCAAGCTTATCCCCGTGCCGCCGGGCGCCTATCCGCATGCCCACGGGCAGGTATGGGCGGAACCGGACCTGTCCCACGCCGCGTGGCAGATGCGCTACGTCGTCGAGCAATCCGGGCGGAATACGGCGCTGATCGATGCGGCCCGCAACCATATAAGGGCTGAATATGGTCTGGCGGCGGTCCAGCAGCAGCAGAATGCGCGTTTCGAGGAACTCGGTGTCTAAACCGCAACCACATACCCTTGTGACAGGCCCGCATGGGGCTGGTACGATCATTGTCCCTGGAGGGAATAGATGACATCTATAGCGCAGGACGAGACGGCCGGCTCTGCCGGTGCGATCACCGAACAGCGGACGGCGGGACTGCTGGCCCGTCAGGTCGAAGTCGATCTCCATAGTCGCGAGGCCTTCGAGATGCTCGGGCTGGGTGAGGCGATCGTCGGTCTCAAGGGCGATCTGCGGACCCTCCGGCTCGAAAAGGAGGATCTCCGCTTCGATCGCGACCGCTATCGCGCCTCCGCTGCGCAGACGCAGAGCAAGCTGTCGCAGGCTCTGCGCGAGCTGGACCAGAACCGCGTTTCGCGCGAAGAGCTGGGACAGCTGCGGGGCGAGGTCGTTCAGCTGGCACGCGATTGCGAGGCGCGCGTGATCCACGAACGCGATTCCATGACGGAGCAGGTCCGCAACGTCACGCAAGCGCACCACGCCGAGCTGGCCGCCTTGCGTGCCCAGCACGAGCTGGAAAAGACGGCGATGCGCGACGAGTTTCACGATCGGCTCCGGCAGGTGGTCGTGTCGCTGGCCGGCGAATGCGCCGCGAAGATCAGGAACGAGACGCCGGGCGCCTGATCCCGGCGTCGGCCAACGTAATTCCCGAGGTAGATGATGGCCCTTTCGAGAGAGAATGTGATCTGGGTGTACCGGACGCTGCTTCGGCGCGACCCGGAGAACGAGCAGGTCGTCGACGAGAATATTGCGCTGCACCCGGACCGGATCGCCTTCATCCTAGCCGTTGCGGGTAGCGAGGAATATCGAACCATGTACCGGCACGAGATGCTGTAGCCCGCGCAGGGCGGCAAAGGGCGGCGCCCCTCCGGCTTCGACGGCTGCTCCGCGTGATCCGGCGTCGAACGGCCGGCCTTGCCGACCAGTCTAGCCGGCCTCGTTGTTCGCCGCCGCGCCGGCCTGCGCCAGCATCAGGTGATGCTTCAGGCTCTCGATATATTCCGTTGCCGCCGCCTCAGCCCGCCGGTGATGCGCGACCGCCGCCTCATGCTGACGCAGCGCCTCTGCCGCGTCTGCCTGCGCCACCGACAGATGCTGCGCCAGATTTCGGGCATAGTCCGCCGCCGCCTCACCAGCTTCGCGGAAATATGCCAGTTCCGCGTCGTGCCGCCGCGAGACCGCCCCGGCGCGGACCGTCGCGGCCGCATCGGCGCGCAGCAGGGCGTCGGCCAGATGATCCTGCAGGTACTTCGGGCGCGGCACGGCGCGGACATGCCGCGTCTTGAGCATCTGGACCAGCCCGGCCCGCCGCTGCGCCTCGGCCGCAGCGACTTCGCGCCCGGCCGACTGCAGCGCCGACCGCACGCCCCGCCGCCGCCGCCAAAGGAGCAGCACGCGCCGTTCCAGCGGCAGCCCGGCAAGCTCGTCTAAGCTGCACGCATCGCGCGCGCGATCGTAGTGGGAGAGCGCACCTTCCAGCTTGATCCGGGTATATTCGTCGCTCCAGAGCGCGAAGCATGGAACGCCCGCCGCTAGCCCGAACACGATCGGGTGATAGCGGGAGCTGATGACGAAGGCCGCCTCGGCGGTGAGCGCCGCCGTATCGGACGCGGTGGCGAGCGGCCTGACCGTCATTCCGCCATCTGCCATGCGGGATGCGATGGCATGCCCCATCTCCTCGTCTGACCAGCGCGCGCCGACGACCTTGTCCGCCGGGGCATGCGGGATGAACACCATGCCGCAGCCGGTCGCATCCACGATGGCCTGAAGCGATGCAGCCAGATCGTCTAGCAGGGGATCGTCCCCGTCCGGGTCCACCAGCGCATGCAGGGTGACTGCGATCCAGTCCGCCCCGGGCGACAGCCGGTCCCGGCCTTCCCAGCTCAAATAGGCCGCGTCGTCGCACTGGTAGGACAGCTTTTCCCACGGCACGCCCAGATCCCGCGCGAGCGCCAGCGAATGCGTCTCGCGGACACCGACCCAGCAGGCGGCGCCCAGTATCTCGCCGACCCGCGCCCGGTCCGTATCCGTCAGGCCGGGGCCGATCGTCTGGCCGGTGACGATCACGGGCAGCTGCCGGTCACGCGCGCGCCGCACTAGAGCGAGCCGTTCGAAAATATGCGCGGGCCAGGCGCTGTTTAGATTGCCGCCGCCCGCGATGATCAGGCCGTCCTCCGGCTCGGACAGCCAGCCGAAGGCGGGCGGGGCGTCACGATCATCCCGCGACAGATCCTCCAGCAGGGTCGCGCGCGCGTCCTCGTCCAGCCCGTCGAAACCGAGGCGGGGCACGCCCTCTACCTTCAGGAGGTCGCCCGTGAGGGTGGGATCGCCAGAGACCACCGCGATCTGCGCTGAGGGACAGGCCCGGCGCACGAGACTGACCGTCTGCTGGGTCATGGCCTCGTCACCCACATGGTAACGGCACCAGGCCCCCACGTCACCGATCACCAACCATCGCATGGCCCCTCGTTAGGGGTGTCGGATTGATCCTGCAACTTCCGCGGACGAAGCTCCGTCCGGCGCCATACCGTCCGGCCGAACCTAGAGTCGACAGCGCGCTTAGACAGTTCGCCCGCGCATGGCGGAAACCGGGTTCCGCCATGTGAGGCGGGACGTGGCGTGTCGAGG
>JBEVME010000041.1:0-3207 GCA_040508785.1 Sphingobium sp. | reverse complement strand
CGTCTGGTCCGACCAGATCACGACCTTGCCGCCATTGCCCGTTACCGTCGCGTCGGCGCGCAGTTCGGCGCCGATCATCACCTCGACCGCGCGGGCGGTCGGCATCGGGCCCACGCCATGGGCGTCGCCGCCGACCAGGATGACGCCGCCGCCATCACGGCCCGTCGCGTTGATCCGGCTAGCCGTGCTGAGACTAATCGCGTCACCGATGATATGCGCCTCGCCGCCGCGTCCCGCCGCGTTGGTAACGTCGATGACACCGGCGTTGACCACCGCGCCGTCGCCGCCGTCGAGCACCACCTGACCGCCGGCCGTCGACAGACCCTGCGCGCGCACCACGCCCTGATTGTTGACGACGCTGTCGAGCGCCATGTCCCGGCCACGGGCGGTCAGCAGCACGCGGCCACCATCGGCCTGGATGAGCCCGTGATTGGCGACCTGCGCATCGATCGCCGCCTGGTCGACCCGCACATTGATCAGGCCCGCATGGTCGAGGGTCAGCGTGAAGGCCTCGCCCGCCGCGAGCGCCGCCGATCCGCCATCGGCAATCACCGACCCCTGATTGGAGATCCTGCCCGCTGCGAGGACGATCGATCCGCCCTTCGCAGTGAGCAGGCCCTGATTGACGATCGAACCGCCGCCCGCGCCGGTGATGCGGTATTTGCCCTTGGCGAAATCGGCGTCGGCGATACTGCCCGTCGATGCGACCAGCGAACCGACATTGACCTGCGCGCCCTTGCCGAACAGCACGCCATTGGGGTTGAGCAGGAAGACATGGCCATTGGCCTGCAGCGATCCGAAAATCTCGGATGCGTTGGAGCCCAGCACGCGGTTTAGCGCGACCGCGCTGGCCCCGGGCTGGTTGAAGATCACCGAATTGCCGGCGGCGATGCCGAAACTCTGCCAGTTGACCGCAAGGCTCGCGGACGACTGGTTGATCACCAGACTATTTGCGGCGGCGTTGATCTGCGCCGCGCCGGCGACGATCTGCGCGCCGGTCGGCAGGGCCTGCGCGTGCACGACGCCGGGCCCCAGCAGCGCGGCGAGCGTCGCCACGCCGCACGCATCGCCGAGCAGCCGTGATCGCAGGCTGGTCTTTCCGCTGATATTCGCCCCCCCGAGCCCCATCAGAACACCGCCGCCGCCTCGAGCCAGACCCTGTCTTCACTGCCCGGCACCACGTCACGCGACGTCGATTGGCGGTTTGCATAGGTGAACCGCAACGAATAGCGCCCCGGGTCGGCAAGCGAGGCATACACCCCGGCCCCCGCCATCTGCCCCTTGTTGGGCCCGACATAGCCGGCCCAGACCTGCTTGTTGAAGGTAGCCCAGGCATGATCGTAAAAGGGCGCGGCCATCAGCTCCCAGCGTCCACTAAGCCGTTCCGGCACGCGAAACCGCGTTTCGACCGTGAGCAGCGCTGCGCTGTCCGCCGCCGCCGCGCCGGTGGCATAGGCGCGAACCGCCTGCGCGCCGCCGAGCGCGAATTTCTCGGAGGAATCGAGATTTGTCACCGCATATTGCCCGCTGAGCTGGACGAATGCCGTCCAGCCCGGCGCCAGCAATTCTTCGCGGCGGACGAGATAGCTGAATTTCCCGAACGATCCGTCGGTCCGCGCGGTCGCGGCGTCGAACGCCCGGCTGGCGGGATCGCGAAGCTGCAGCTCGCCCCCGGTGAATGCCAGACGGACCTGCGAGGAGCCGAGCCGGAACAGCTTGTCGACATGACTGCCGCTGATGCTGAGCACGCCCTCCTGCGCGCGCTGCCGGCTGCGCAGCGACAGGGTAACGATATCGCTCCTGATCTCCTTGGCGATCAGATCGAGCCGCAGTTCGAGGCGGGTGGCGAGCGTTCGGACGACCGGATAGCTCGCATAGACGCCGGCGTTGTCCGAAACGCCGGTCGCGCCGAGAATGGCGAATTCGCGGCCCAGCGCATAGCGGACATGGCCGGCGGTCACGCCGCCGCGCCAGCCATGATTGCCCAGCGGAGCGCTGCCGTCGAAGGCGAAGCCGAAGAATCCCTTGCCGGTATAGGTCGCGCTCAGCGAGTAGAAATCGCCTATGTTCAGAAGGTTCGATGCGCTTAGTGCCAGCGAGCCGCGATTGCGGCCGGTGAGCGCGAAGCCATTATTGTCTGCGCCGACGGTCGCATTGAACCGCTTGGTGGGGATCGCGTCGAGAAGCAGGTCGGTCGTTCCGGGAGACTGGCCGGCGGCGAGCTCATATTGCGCCTTCACCCCAGGGATCTCGGAGACGAGAAGACCGGCGCGCTCGACATCCGCGCTGTGAATGGGGTCGCCAGCGCAGCTCGTCGCGCGACCGCAAAGGTTCAGGGACAGCGTTTCCAGAATCTGCTCGTCGGAAACCCGGCTGCTGTTGGTGCGCAGCCGCACGTCGCCCAGCTTTCCTTCGGCGACGGTTATCGTCAGGACATTGTCGCGGATCGTCTGCGCGGCAAGATGGGCACTTGCCACCATATAGCCGCGCCGCCGGTACAGGCTCGTCACTGCGCCGGCCATCTCATGCATCTGATCGAAGCTCAGATCGCGGTGCAGCCATGGCGCGACCTCTTTGGTCAGATCGGCTGCGGGGATTTGGGCCGCGCCGACGAACCGGACCCCATCGATCCGGGTTTTGGACGCGTTACGGGAGGCGGCGTCAAGCGGGCGCACGGGCGCATCCGCGCTGACTCCATCGGCCTGGAACGCCACGATAAGCAAGAACGCAAACATACGCATGGGTGGTGTGCCCATTTTCCCCCTAGGTCGCACAACTGACGACCTGACACCGTTGTAAACTCATGTAGAAGCCAGGTCTAGCCCTGACGCCGGCAACATGGGGGTGCCCCGTCGACCGCCCAGCTATTTCGATATGCTTATCGGCTATGATCATACATATCGAAATGGGTGATAATATAGAGCTATTTGGCCAGGATTTTCGCCATTGACCGGTGCGGAGATTGCTCCACTTCCGTTCGAATATAAGATAATTGCTTCAACCTCGCTCAGCACCCGGAGAGTCGTGCTGACGGCGTGCGGGCAGACGCGAGGGGCGTGAACATCAAAAAAGCCCGGTCAGTGTGTTACTGAACGGGCTGGCGGGTATGTTTGCTGTGAGTTGAGGTTGGTTGCGGGGACAGGATTTGAACCTGTGACCTTCAGGTTATGAGCCTGACGAGCTACCGGGCTGCTCCACCCCGCGTCA
>JBEVME010000028.1:0-3635 GCA_040508785.1 Sphingobium sp. | reverse complement strand
CCCCGTTACCGTCACCCCCACCGGCGCCAGCAGCGTTTCCGCCGCCGCCACCCGCGCCCACAGGTTAGCGCGCCGCGCCGGCTCGTCCGCCACGATCGCCAGCGCCTCCGTCACCGCGCATGCCATCAAGGGCGACGGCGCGGTGGAGAAGATGAAGCCCCGCCCCCGGTTGACCAGGAAATCGCACGCCACCGCCGGCCCGCAGACCAGCGCCCCCTCGCACCCCAGCGCCTTGCCGCAGGTGCGCAGGGTGACGACGTTGTCGCGCCCGTCGAGCCCCGCCGCCAGCCCGCGCCCGTCCGCGCCGAACACCCCGGTCGCATGCGCCTCGTCGATCAGCAGCACCGCATCGTGCCGGTCCGCGACGGCGGCAAGCTCGGCCAGCGGCGCGCGGTCGCCGTCCATGCTGTACAGGCTCTCGACCGCGATCCACGCCGTCCCCGTGCCCCCTCCACGCCGCCAGTCGCGGATCGCGTCCTCGACCGCCCCGGCATCGTTGTGCGCCGCCGCCACCGTCGCCGCGCGGCCCAGCCGCATCCCCTCATGCGCGCTGGCATGGATCAGCGCGTCGTGGACGACCAGATCGCCCCGCTGCGGCAGCGTCGCGAACAAGGCGGCGTTGGCCGCGAACCCGCTGGCGAAGAACAGCGCCGCCTCGGTCCCGAAGAAACGCGCCGCCGCCGCCTCCAGCGCCTCATGCTCGGGCGCGTTGCCGCGCAGCAGCCGCGATCCGCCCGACCCCACCGCCACGCCCCGGTCCAGCGCCGCCGCCACCGCCCCGCGCAGCCGGGCCGACCCGGCCAGCCCCAGATAGTCGTTGGACGCGAAATCCACCCCCCGCCGCGGCGCCAGCGCCCGGCGGCGGTCCTGCTGCGTCAGGCGGGCGAGATCGGCGTGGAGGGCGGAAAGCATCGCCCCCGTCTAGCGGGCGGCGCGCATTTTGCCGACCATTATGCGGTCAGGCGCGCCCGCCCGATCACCAGTGCGTACGGCAACTGGTCGACCACTCGGCACAGCATCATCTTGCTTACCCGGACCGATCGGACAGGCGATCTATCGCGCTCTCAGCGTCCGGTCGGCATCGCCAGCATGTGCAGCGACGCTCTGACCCGGTCGAGCGCGCGATAGGCGTGGCGACCATCGAACCATGACGGCTTGCTATACAGCCAACCCGCACCCGCACCCCGCGCCAACCGATGTAGCAGCAAGCCACCACCCACGCCGCAAGTCGCGAGCAGCAGCGGCGAGACGTAGAGCCATACGCCCTCACCGGGCATCGTTCCACGCAGCATCAGGATTACCGGCACATGCGCCAGATAAATCGGCAGGGTATTCCTGCCGATAGAGGTGAAAAACCTCGTCGAAGGCCGTACCCATGCAAGCATCCGACACATGTACAGGACGGTTATCGACACCAGTATACTTTCCGCACCCTGAAATGCGTAGATACCCAGTCCTTCGTGGATGAGCGTCTCGCTGATATGAACTCCGATAGCAGCCGCTACCAGTGCCGCCAGCATGCGCACCGAGAGACGTGAGGAAATGAAGCTTTTGATTTCTTGGTGAAACATGATGCCACCGAAGAAGAAAATTCCCAATCGCGGCATGCTGGTCGCCGCCAGTTGATCCTGGAACCACCCAAACTGATAAGTCAGTCCATTGGCCAGTACGAGTACCACCAAAACCGGATACCTGGGCACCTCACGCAATAGGTAGGCTAGCCCGGTGAGGATCATGAGCGCCCATATGAACCACATCTCCGATGTCGGGTTCAGCCATTGCAGGACTATCTGGGCGGGAAGATCGGCAATAGTGAAGGTCGCGCTATCGCTTGCGATATGCGCCAGCAGATTGACCGGCATCCACAACGCATACAACCACGCAAGTTGGGCTATGCGCGAAATGACGGTTCGCCGGTCCTTATCGCTAATGTTCCTGATGAGGTAACCGCTGATGAGCATCAGGATCGGCATGCGGACATTCGCAAGAACAGGGTTCACGCGGTGATAAATGGGGGCAATTTGGCCGTCAGACCAATAACCCCAACAGCAAGCATGATACACGACTACCAGTATCACCATCAGACCACGCATGAAGTCGAGATAGGCGATACGCGTGTTCATGCGGAAATTACCGCAATACCCATGCGATTATCACAACGATCGAGTGCAGCAATGACGGGCCTGTCGACTCTCATGGTACTGCCGTCGCGCATCGATAACCCCCGAACGATCGCACCATGATGCGACGCAGCAGAAATTCTGCGCAACTGCGGCACGCCGCTTCCCGCGCAATGCTCCGATGACCATCCATCGGCGCGGGCTGCATTACATGCACATAAATGTCTTCTTAACCAAATAGTTTAAGAACCATTCCTGATATACTATTCAAGCCAATTCGAATTTAATGCCGATGCGTCGGCATGTTCGTGATGCCGCATCGCACCCCCGCTCGCACCCGCAGCATAAATCTGCTATGCGCGCGTCATGCTCAACCTCAACGGCATCACCGTGCGCCTCGGCGGCCGCACGATTCTCGACGGCGCCTCGGCGGCGCTCCCGCCCGGCAGCCGTGTCGGGCTGATCGGGCGCAACGGCGCGGGCAAGTCGACGATGGTCCGCGTCATCGCCGGGCTGCTCGAACCCGACGAGGGCACCGCGGAGATGCCGCGCGGCAGCCGCCTCGGCTATATCGCGCAGGAGGCGCCCGCCGGCACCGCCACCCCGTTCGAGACGGTGCTCGCCGCCGATACCGAACGCGCCGCGCTGATGATCGAGAGCGAGACCTGCGAGGACCCCGACCGGCTCGGCGACGTGTACGAGCGGCTGATCGCGATCGACGCCTATACCGCGCCTGCCCGCGCCGCCCAGATCCTGCTCGGCCTGGGGTTCGACGAGGAGATGCAGGCGCAACCGCTCGACAGCTTCTCGGGTGGCTGGAAGATGCGCGTCGCGCTCGCCGCCCTCCTGTTCTCGCAGCCCGATGTGCTGTTGCTCGACGAACCGTCGAACCACCTCGATCTGGAGGCGGTGATGTGGCTCGAGGATTTCCTGAAATCCTATTCCGCGACGATCGTCGTCGTCAGCCACGAACGCGATTTCCTCAACAACGTCGTCGATCACATCCTGCACCTCCAGGGCGGCAAGATCACGCTCTACCCCGGCGGTTACGACGCATTCGAGCGCCAGCGGGCCGAACGCATGGCGCAGCTTGCCGCCGCCAAGGCGAATCAGGACGCGCAGCGGGCCAAGCTGCAGGATTACGTCGCGCGCAATTCCGCCCGCGCCTCCACCGCCAAACAGGCGCAGAGCCGGCAGAAGATGCTGGCCAAGATGCAGCCGATCGCCGAACTGGCGAACGATCCCACGCTGTCGTTCGGCTTTCCCGATCCCACCGAACTGCGTCCGCCGCTCATCACGCTCGACATGGCCAGCGTCGGCTATGCCGAGACGCCGATCCTGAAGCGGCTCAACCTCCGCCTCGACCCTGACGACCGCATCGCGCTGCTCGGCCGCAACGGCAACGGCAAGACCACGCTTGCCCGCCTGCTCGCCGCGCAACTGGCGCCGATCGACGGCGAGATGAATTCGTCGGGCAAGATGAAGGTCGGCTATTTCACGCAGTATCAGGTCGAG
>JBEVME010000146.1:0-22955 GCA_040508785.1 Sphingobium sp. | reverse complement strand
CGGCTTCTTCGTCCGGCGCTTCGGGTCGAGGCGGTGGTCGTTCCTGACCCCCGCGCACAGCATCCCGTGGGTTGGCGAAATTTGGACCGCCGCCCGGGGCGCGCCCCGGGGCGCCGCGCCCGCCGACGATCCTGTCGAAGACGTGTGGAAGGGCTATTATGCGGCCATCTTCAACCCCGCCCGTCTCAAGACCGCCGCGATGCTATCGGAAATGCCGAAAAAATATTGGCGCAACCTGCCGGAGTCCGCGCTCATCCCCGACCTTATCGCCGGCGCGCAGGCGCGCGAAGCGGCCATGATCGCGACCGCACCCAAGACGCCCAAGCGCCCGCGCGATATGGCTGCCGGCTGGGATGCGCTGCGGAGCGAGGCCATGGGTTGCACCCGCTGCCCGCTGTTCCGTGATGCCACCCAGACCGTCTTTGGCGAAGGGCCGCTCGATGCGCGGCTGATGTTCGTCGGCGAACAACCGGGGGATCAGGAGGATTTGGCCGGCCGACCCTTTGTTGGGCCCGCAGGCCAGCTGTTCGACCACGCGCTGGAGGAGGCCGGCATCGATCGCAGCAAGGTTTACGTCACCAACGCGGTCAAGCATTTCAAGTTCGAGCGACGCGGCAAGCGGCGCATACATCAAACGCCCGTCACGTCCGAAATTCAGGCCTGCCGATGGTGGCTGGACCAGGAGATCGCTCTGCTGCGCCCGCCCGTCATCGTCGCTTTGGGCACGTCGGCCGCACGGGCGCTGCTGGGCAAGGCGGTGACGATCGGCCGAGCGCGGGGCGCACCCATCGCGCTGGAGGGCGGCGCGGAAGGCTGGGTAACGGTGCATCCCAGCTTTCTGCTCCGACTGCCCGACGAAGCGCGCAGGGCAGAGGAGCGCGCGCGGTTCGTTGAAGAACTGCGCGCGATAGGCCTACGCTCGAAGTCACCGGCCTGACCCCTTTCCTCTCGCATGTGTGGATCCCCCGGCCGCTAGACCAGCCCCAGCCGCGCAAGGTCGCCAAGCATCGCGCGGGGCATCGCGTCGAGGTCGTCCGCCTCGCCATCCGCAAGGTCCGGCGGCGCGTCCGCTCCGGCCAGATAGCGCCAGCCCTGATGCGCGCGCCTTGGGCTGGCGCGCACCGGGATCAGGCGCGGTTCCAGCCTGATCCACCAGCGGCCCTGCCCGTTCTCCGCAAAGCCCAGGATCGGGCTGCGGCCGATCAGCCGGTGCTGGTGAATCCAGTAGAGCGAGCCTCCCTCCAGCTCGCCCAGCCGCTTGGGGACGTAGCGCGTCGTCAGCCGCGCTTCGCCGGCCGCGGCATGGCTTTCCAGCCAGGCGCGAAGGGTGGCCGGACTTTCGCTCTGGAATGCGATCTTGGTGAGGTGCAGGGGCATCGCCCTCTAGATGGGCGCTCCCGCTAGCCGGTCAATCCCGCGGCCGTCGCGAGGCCGAGGAAAGCGAGGAAGCCCATCGAATCGGTAATCATCGTCACGAAGATGGAAGACGCCACCGCCGGGTCGAGATTGAGCCGGTCGAACGCCAGCGGCACAGCCGCGCCAGCAAGGCCGGCGGTCACAATGTTGGTCGCCATGGCGGCCGCGATCACGGCGCCCAGCTGCACGTTCCAGAACACCAGCCCCACACCGATCCCCAGCACCACCGCCACGGTCGCACCGTTCAGCAATGCGACCCTGATCTCGCGCAGGATCGTGCGGCGCGTGTTGGTACCCGTGATCTGGTTGGTGGCGAGCGCGCGGACGGTGACCGCCATCGTCTGGCTTCCGGCATTGCCGCCGACGCCCGCAACGATCGGCATCAGGGTGGCGAGCGCGACCATCTTCTCGATCGTGCCTTCGAAGATGCCGATGATGGTCGATGCGACCAGCGCGGTGACGAGGTTGGTGAGCAGCCAGCGTACCCGCGCCCGATAGCTGTCCATCACCGGCTCGTTGATATCGCCCTCGCCAGCGCCCGACAGGCGGAGAATATCCTCGCCTGCCTCCTCGGAGATGATGTGGACGATGTCGTCCACAGTGATCATGCCGACCAGTCGTCCCGAGGAATCGATGACCGCCGCGGAGATCAGCGCATATTTCTGGAAGCGCAGCGCGACCTCTTCCTGGTCCATGTCGACGGGGATCAGCGTCTGTTCGCGCTTCATCACGTCGGCCATGGGGATCGTGCGGGGGCAGGTGAGTATCCAGCTCAACTGGCAGGTGCCGATCGGCTTGTGCGCCTCGTCGACGACGAACACTTCCCAGAAATCGCGGGTGAGGTCACGATTGTCCCGCAGATAGTCGATGACCATGCCGACCGTCATATGCTGGGGTACCGCGACCAGATCGCGCTGCATCAGGCGGCCGGCCGACTCCTCGGGATAGGAAAGCGCGCTTTCAATCGCGGCGCGGTCTTCCGGCTCCATCGCGTCGAGCACGGCCTGCTGGTCGGCATCGTCCATATCCTCGATGATGGCGACGGCGTCATCGGTATCGAGTTCGGCTGCGAATTCCGCGACCTGTTCGGGCCGCAGCGCGTCGATCAGGTCGTCGCGGACATAGTCGTTGAGTTCCGACAGCACTTCCGCGCCAACCAGATCGCCCAGCGCCGCTGCGACCTCGCCACGTCGTTCAGACGGAACAAGTTCGAGCAGATCGGCGATATCGGCGGGGTGCAGGGGCGATACGAGTTCGCGCGCCGCTTCATTGTCGCCGTCCTCCACCGCATCGAGCACGGCGGATACGAATTCCGGCTTCAGCCGATCGTCCTCGTCACGACTGGAAACCGCCCGCTCCGGCGCGAGGTCAGGCTCGGCGGGGTTCAGCCGGGGATCGGCCATATCGGCTCGCTCGCTCATCGCGTTCCCAACTGTCCGGTTCCTGAAGCATGGCGATGCTTTCGCTCATGCAACATGGAAATGCAATCCTTACCATGCCTCGCGGAATGGCTTCCATCCCGCGCTCCAATCCCTATATGGCGCGAAACCCTTGCCCATTGAGAGGATCACCGATGGCCGACGATACGCTTACCCTTTCCCTCGACAGCGGCGGCGACGTCGTCATCAAGCTGCGCCCTGACCTCGCGCCTGGCCATGTCGAGCGCATCACCACCCTGGCCAAGGAAGGCTTCTACGACGGCGTCGTCTTCCATCGCGTCATTCCCGGCTTCATGGCGCAGGGCGGCGATCCGACCGGCACCGGCATGGGCGGATCGAAGCTGCCAGACATCAAGGCCGAATTCAGCCGCGAGCCGCATGTGCGCGGCGTCTGCTCCATGGCACGTTCGTCCAATCCGAACAGCGCCAACAGCCAGTTCTTCATCTGCTTCGACAATGCGACCTTCCTCGACGGTCAATATACTGTCTGGGGCGAAGTGACGTCGGGCATGGAACATGTCGACGCGCTGCCTAAGGGCGAGCCGCCGCGCACGCCTGGCAAGATCGTCACCGCAACGGTCGGCTGAAGTCTCTGCCGCTCCCGCATGTGCGGGAGCGGACGTGCCGCCCACCATTCGGGCTGGACCGGTCAAAACTGATCTTTCGACCGGCTCGGCCGAACGGACGACCGACCTCGCGCTTCAGTGCATCCCGATGGCGCGTGAAGGCGTGAACCTGCCTCGGGATCGTCTGCCCTAATGCGCGCCGGGCATCCCGTCGGTGGCTGAGATAGCATTGTCCGCCGGCGCACTCGTGGTGGCTTCATAGCGCGTGATCGATTCGATATGCCAGCGCCGGTCCGCTTCGGACGCGCCATCGACAGCATTGACCCGGCGCACCGTCACCTGGCGCAACATATACCATGGCTTGCCGTCATGGGTGAGCCGCCCATAGACCTGCACGGGCACGGTCACATAGACGGAACCCGCCGCGCCCTCGGGGTTGGTCGGAGCGCCGATATTGGCGTGAATTTCGGAAAAGCCGCGAAACCGGTTGGCAAAGCGCTGGTTTTCCTCAATGCCGACCGGACTGCGTTCACCCCATAGGTCCTGCGCCTCGGCGAAGTGCCGCTGTTCCAGCAGGCCATAATAGCTTTGGACAAGCTGCGCCGCACCTTGGGCGCTGTCCGGGTCGATCGCTTCTTCCGCCAGGGGTGTCCGATCGTCTGGCAGGCCGCCGGGCGCGCCGGGCGGCGGCGGCACGAGCGGCTCCAGCGCGGCCTCGGCTTCGGCCTTCACATCGTTCGCGACAACGGCGCTGTTCGCGCCATTGGTCAGATTGTCGAGCGCGATCTCCTCCCGCCCGTCGCAAGCGGCGAGCGAGAGGATCAGGGCGATGCCGGTCAGAGCCGAAGCAGGCCGCATCAATTGCCGCGCCGTCCGCGCCCGCCGGCCCGCGTGACGCCGTCACCGCGCCGTCCTCCGTCACCCGCGCCCCAGGGGCTGCGCTGCGCCGGCGCGGCGTTGGCGTTGGGGATTGCAGAGGGCGCAGTGTCGGACCGGCGCTGCCAGCCACCGCTGCCGGGCTGGGACTGCCGGCGTTGCTCGCCCCAGTTGCGGTTGCCGTCATCGTCGCGTCCGCGCCATTGCGGGCGCGGGCGCGGCGCGGTCGGCTGGCCGGCCTGCTGGCCATCATTCCAGTGCGGACGGTCGGGACGATCACCGCGATTGTTGCGGCGTCCCTCCCAATAGCGGCGCTGGCCGTCGTTCCAGCGCTGGCGCCGGCCGCCACGATCATAGACATAATAGCCGCTGCCGGGATAATAATAGCCGTCATACCAGCCGGTATAGCCGCTCGGGCCATAGCCATAGGGGCTGCCATAATAATCGTCATAATAGCCGCCGCCTGCATAATAGCCGGTGCCGACGCTCACGCCGCCATAACCATAGCCATCATCATAGGCGCAGCCCCCAAGTGCGAGTGCGCCTGCAAGGCCGACAATAGCCAGACCTTTCCGTCCTGCCCATGTCATCGCCGTCTCTCCTTAATTCGTGCCGTGATGCCGGGATAACGCGCGCAGGTTGAATTGGTTGTGAATGGCCACCGGCTGGGCGAAATCTGTTTATCCATCGTTCAGAATGACCTTCATCCGTTCATCAACGCGACAGAAACCGTTGTAATTGTGCCGCAATTTTGCGGGTTTCCGGCTTTTGCGGCGAATTGCAGAAACCTTCTGCTGCACTTGCTCATTCTATGCCCGTCCCACGCTTCGAGCGGTTGAGGGCTCCGGGTCTCCACCACCCGGCTCTTATTCATTTCCAGAAGGGTTTACCCATGAAGACTCTGCTTTTTGCGGCGGTTGCCGCTGCGTCCCTGCTCCCCGCCGCCGCTATCGCTCGGGATAGCGGCTCAGGCCGCAGCATCGAGCCCTATGTGGGCGTGATGGGCGGCATCCATAATTACGACAGCGAGACCAGCAAGGAGGGCATTCCGCCCGTCGGCTACAAGGGCCGGATGGTCGAGGGCGTTGCTGGCCTCAACATGAATGTCGCAGGCCCGATCGTCGTCGGCGTCGAGGGCACCGCGTCCAAAGGCGTGTCGGGCGATATCGATTGGGAATATGGTGCGGCCGGCCGGGTTGGCGTCAAGGCCGGCAAGGACAGCCTGATCTTTACCAAGGTCGGCTATCAGTGGGTGAATTTCGATGCCCTCGGCAAGAATAGCGGCGACTTTCACGGCATGACCTATGGCGCCGGCGTCGAACTGTCGCCCGCCGACATGGGTGGCTCGGCCTCCAGCAGCAACATCCGGCTGCGCGTCCAGGCCGACACCAGCGGCAACTTCCATTCGATCCGCCCGATGGCGGGTCTGGTCGCGAAGTTCTGAGCAAGCGGATTGGCGGGAGCGGCGGGCCCTTTGGGTCCACCCTTCCCGCCATGGGTCCGGGGCGGCGCATTGGACTGCGGCCGTCCCGGATTCGCGTCAGGCCTGCGCTGCTATCCGGTCAAGGGCGCGCCTGGCCGGTGCCGCGCACGAGCCATTTATAGGTCGTCAGCCCTTCCAGCGCGACAGGGCCGCGCGCGTGCAGCCTGCCGGTCGAAATGCCGATCTCCGCACCCAGGCCGAACTCGCCGCCGTCGGCAAACTGGGTCGAGGCGTTCCACATCACGATCGCGCTGTCGACCTGCTGGAGGAAGCGCTCCGCCCGACCCGCGTCGTCGGTGACGATGGCGTCGGTATGATGGCTGGCATGGGCTGCGATATGCGCCAGCGCGCCATCAAGTCCGTCCACCATCCGCACCGATACGATCGCGTCGAGATATTCCGTGTCCCAATCCTCGTCCGCCGCCGCGACAACGCGCGGATCCATCGACTGCACGGTCGCATCGCCCCGCACCTCGCAACCCGCGTCGAGCAGCGCCGTCACCAGCGCGGGCGCATGACCATAGGCCGTATCGACCAGCACGGTCTCGGTGGCGCCGCAAATCCCGGTGCGGCGCATCTTGGCGTTGACGACCAGCTGTTCCGCCATGGCCCGGTCGGCCGCGCCGTCGACATAGCTGTGATTGATGCCATCAAGATGCGCAAGTACGGGAACCCGCGCTTCCTCCTGCACACGCGCGACCAGGCTCTTGCCACCGCGCGGGACGACAAGGTCGACGAACTCGGCGGAGCGCAGCAGGGCACCGACCGCGGCCCGATCGGTCGTGGGCACCAGTTGGACCGCGTCGGCGGGCAGGCCGGCCGCGACGATGCCGTCCACCATCGCAGCGTGGATCGCCCGGTTGCTCTCCCGCGCCTCGCTACCGCCGCGCAGGATAACGGCATTGCCCGCGCGCAGGCAGAGCGCAGCCGCATCGGCGGTCACATTGGGCCGGCTTTCATAGATGATGCCGATGACGCCCAGCGGCACCCGGACACGCGTCAGGACAAGACCGTTGGGCCGCTCCGTACGGTCGATCACCTGCCCGAGCGGATTATCGAGGCGCGCGATCTGTTCGATGGCGCAGGCGATCGCGGCGACCCGATCCTGATCGAGCCGCAGCCGATCGAGCATTGCGGGGGACAGGCCATTGGCGGCGGCATTATCCATATCGCGGGCATTGGCGGCGATGATCGCCGGAGCCTGATCCCGCAAGGCGGCGGCGGCGCGTGTCAGGGCGTCCACCTTCTGCGCATCCGGTGCGGCACTGATCGACCGGGCCGCTTCGCGCGCGCGCGCGCCGAGCATGGCGATCAGCATTTCCGGCGTCTGTGTCAGGTCGTTCACGTCACGGTCCCCTGGATGGCGCCCCGCACGGCGGGCCGCCGGGAGCGCCGGCCCTTAGCATGAAAGCAGGGGAAGCCAAAAGTGCCGGATTGCCGGCGGCGGGCCTGGGTCGCGATAGGCCCGCCACCGACGGGCAGCAACGCCGCCCTGTTCAAGTGTATCGCATCGCGCAGATAGCCACATACCCTGTTCGGGGTATCGCCAACCATTATTAATGACTGAACAGTCCAACCAGGCGGACGACCTGCGATTCGCGGTTGCAGCCCATCTTTTCGTAGACGCTGCGCAACTGGACCTTGAGCGTTTCGACCGACACGCCGCGCGCGGCCGCGATGTCCGGACGGGACATGCCGGACGCGAGTCGCACGGCAATGTCGGCCTCTGCCACGGTCAGGCGATAGGACTGCATTAGCGTGGCAATGGTACGGTCGGTCGGCACGCCGGTGCGCGCGACGATGATGCCGCGGGGAGCGAAGGGCAACGCCCAGGCCTTGGACGGCAATGCGTGGAATTCGAGCATCATCGCGACATTGCCCGCAGCGTCCGCCAGCGTCACTGGATCTCCGCCCATGCGTGGCGGCTCGATGACTCCGCGGATCGATGCCGCTATCCGGCGCGCGTCGTCGGGGCGTGCCGTCGACAACTGACCGTCCACAAGGCGCAGAGATCCAGTCGATAGCAAACCCTCGGCACGGGGCGTCGCGCCGCCTACCCTGCCCATCGCATCGATCAGGAAGCAGGCGCGGTCCATCGCCTCCAGCGTGCCGGACAGCAGCGCGAAGCCCTGCTGCTCGATCGCCTGTTGCAGCCGCACCGCCTTCCGCGCCTGGCCCGCGATTCGCGCAAACAGTGCGCGGTCTTCCTCGCTGGTGCGGCCGTCCTTGCTGTCGCGAAGCAGCGCCAGCCCGATCATCATCCGGTCATCCGCCAGCAGCCGGGTCTGGCAACCGTCGAAGATGTCGAATTCGTCGCAAAGGTCGAGATAGTCGTCGGCCCGCAACGCGGCCCGCGCAATGTCGTAATGCGCCTCGTGCACGATCGAGGGCAAGTCGCTCAGCCGGTCTGCAGCCACTCGAAAATTGAGGTCTGGCGCGCTGATGTCGATCTGGTCCGAACGTTCGGCCATGCTGGCATCGGAATCCGTGATCCAGTTGAACGGCACGGCCCCCGGACCGAAGCCGATCAGCTGGCCATGGCGCGATCCGGTCGCCGCGGCCATCGCCCGTAATGCGTCATCCCACCGATCCGGCTCGAGCGCTGCCGAAAGGAAGCGGTTCTCCCAATCCTGTTCGACCGCGCGCGACGCCATGGTGAAACCCCCTCAACCCACGCCGAATCCGTTACGCATCGCTCGGGTGAAGTCAAACGGATCAAATGAGTAAGGCGTCTCTAAGCAAGACTATCGATTATTGTCATCTAAGTCGCCCGCTACGCGGCCCGGTCGAGCGCCATGGCGCTTTGGGCGTAGAACAGCCGGCAGGGCGGGACGTTGCGCCATTCCCACCGTTCGACGACATCAGCAAAGCGCGGCGCCAGCAGGCGGCGCACCCGCGCGGAATATTGATAGACCAGGAAGCGGCCACCTGGTCGCAGGATGGCGCGGGTCCGATCGCAGATAGCCGCATCGACACCTTCGGGCAGCGTAGAGAAGGGCAGGCCGGACAGGACATAGTCGGCCCGATCGTGGCCGGCTTCCGCTACATGGCGTTCCACGTCGATTGCCGAGCCTAGCACAAGCCGCAGACGCGGATCGTGGAAATGCTTGCCCAGATAGGCGATGAAATCGGGATTGAGATCGATCGCCAGCAGGGTAGCGTCAGCGGGCAGCCGCTCCAGCACCGTGCGGGTAAAGGTCCCCACGCCCGGTCCATATTCCACAAACAGCCGGGTCCGCTGCCAATCGACCCCGTCCAGCATGGCGTCGACCAGTTGGGGCGACGAAGGGATAGCCGAACCGATCATGCCTGGATGGCGGACGAACTGGCGAAAGAACAGGCCCCATTGATCGAGGAAGCGCCCGACCCGATCCGCGAACTCGGCCCATGGCTTCTTTTTTTTCAGCACGATCGCAGTCATCCAACCTCGTCCTCAGGATCGCCGCACGCGTTTGCAAAATTCGGCCCGCGATACAAGCGGGTTAACCCATGCGATCCGGCGCGAACGCATAACTGGCGCGGCCGGTTGCACCAGGCACGCCCATCACATTGTTATTCCTTGATATCGCGCGCCCGCAACATGCCCGGCGCGATGAAGCCGATCGGGTCCACGCTCATCGCGTTCTGCTTCAATTGCGATTGGATCTGCTCATATTCGCGCTCCATCTCAGGCGTCACGGATGCCCGCGTCTCCTGCAGTGCGTCTTCGAAGTGCGCCATGCCGATGCGCGCGACCGACAACGATTCCCTGAGCGCGAACAGGCCCGCGCGGCGGACCAGATCCTCCAGATCCGCGCCCGTGAAGCGATCGGTCCGTTCGGCAAGCCGATCCAGATTCACATCATCGGCGAGCGGCATCTTGCTGGTATGGATGCCCAGGATACGGCGACGGCCCGCTTCGTCCGGGACCGGCACATAGATGAGTTCGTCGAAGCGACCCGGCCGCAGCAGTGCCGGGTCGATCAGCGTCGGCCGATTGGTGGCACCGATGACCACCACCGACTGAAGCTCCTCCAGTCCATCCATCTCCGCAAGGATGGTGTTGACCACCCGCTCGGTCACCTGCGGTTCGCCCATGCCGCCGCCGCGCGCGGGGACCAGGCTGTCCAGTTCGTCGATGAAGATCACCGTGGGCGCCACCTGCCGCGCCCGGGCGAACAGGCGGGCGATCTGCTGCTCGCTCTCGCCATACCATTTGGACAGGAGATCGCTCGATTTGGTGGCGATGAAGTTCGCCTGCGCCTCGCGCGCGACCGCCTTGGCCAGCAATGTCTTGCCGGTGCCAGGCGGGCCGTAGAGCAGGAAACCCTTGGCCGGGCGGATGCCGATGCGGCGGAAGGCGTCCGGGTCCTTGAGCGGCAGCTCGACCCCCTCCTTCAGCCGCATCTGCGCGTCGTCCAGCCCGCCGATATCCTCCCAGCTGACATTGGGCGCCTGCACCATCACCTCGCGCATGGCGGACGGCTGCACCCGCTTGATCGCCGACAGGAAATCCTCGCGCGTGACGGACAATTCCTCCAGCACGTCGGGGGGGATCGTCCCGTCCTCCAGGTTGAGACGCGGCATGAAGCGGCGCACCGTTTCGATCGCCGCCTCGCGGGTGAGCGCCGCCATGTCGGCGCCGACAAAGCCATAGGTCATGCGCGCCAGCTCGGCCAGGTCGACCTTGTCGCCCAGTGGCATACCACGCGTATGAATGCCCAATATCTCCCGCCGGCCGCGCTCGTCGGGCACACCGACGATGATCTCGCGGTCGAAGCGGCCTGGCCGGCGCAGCGCCTCGTCTATCGCCTCGGGCCTGTTTGTGGCCGCGATGACAACCAGATTCGTCCGTGGCTCCAGCCCATCCATCAGCGTCAGCAACTGGGCGACCAGCCGCTTCTCGGTCTCGCCGGTCACCTGACCGCGCTTGGGCGCAATCGAATCGATCTCGTCGATGAACAATATGGAGGGCGCGGACTTGGCGGCCGCCTCGAATATCTCGCGCAGCTGCTTTTCCGACTCGCCATAGGCCGACCCCATGATCTCCGGACCGTTGATCAGGAAGAATTCGGCATCGGATTCATTGGCAACCGCGCGGGCGAGCCGCGTTTTGCCCGTGCCCGGCGGGCCATGGAGCAGCACACCCCTGGGCGGATCCACCCCGAGTCGCTGGAACAGCTCCGGATAGCGCAGCGGCAGCTCGACCATCTCGCGCAGCTGGTCGATCGCATCGGCCATGCCGCCGACATCGTCATAGGTGACGTCCGCACGGCGCGACTCGCGGGGCTCCTCATATTCGGACCGTAGCTCGACCTCGGTCTCCTCGCCGATATGAACGATGCCCTTGGGCACGGTCGACACGACGATCAGGCGAATTTCCTGAAGGGCATAGGCAGGCGCGCGCAGATGCTGGAATACGCTGGGCGGCATGTCGCCCGGCGGCACCTGCTGTTGCCCTGCGGTGGCCACGGTGTCCCCGGCTGCGAGAGGGCGCTGGAAAAAGACGCGCTTCAACCCTTCGGGATTGCCCTGAAGCCGCAAGTTGCTTTGTGCAGGTGCGAACACGACGCGCTGCGCTGGCTTCGGGTCAACCTTTCGGATCTGGACGAAATCGCCGGATCCGACGCCGGCATTTGCGCGCTGCAGACCGTCCAGGCGCAGGACGTCCAGCCCTTCATCTTCCTTGTAAGGCCGGACCACGCGCGCGGGCGTAGACCGCTTGCCAATGATCTCGACCACGTCACCCTCCGTCAGGGCCAGCTGGGCCATCACGTTCAGCGGCAACCGCGCAAGGCCACGCCCTGCATCTTCTGGCCGCGCATTGGCGACCTGAATCCTGCGTCCTTCGTCTTCCTGATCGGCCACAAGCCATCCCCGTCATTGTCCTGACGCAATGAGATAGGAAACGCCGGAGCCGACGGAAAGCCCCCCGCGTCGCCATACCGGGGACAAAAAAAGGGCCGACCCGAAGGCCAGCCCGAAAAGTTTTAGGAGAGGATGCCTGAAAGGCCTGCTCTATGTGCGTTGCAGCGATAGTTTTTGCAAGTGCGAAAAAGAAACTGCGGTTGCATAAATTGCATCTTGCCATTTTGGCGAATATCCGGCTCATTGCGCGCAGGATGTTTGAACCGATCCTGGCGTATGCGATAACAGCTATGATGCGGCGCAGCGGATTGGATGGAAATTTGACTGTCTATGCGTAGACTTCCGCCTCTCACTGCCCTGGAGGCCTTCGTTCAGGTCGCCCGCCTCGGGTCGGTCAAGGCCGCCGCCGAGGAGCTTGCTCTGTCCACGCCGGCGCTCAGCCGCCGCGTTCAGGCCCTCGAACGCTTCATCGGCCGCCCCCTGTTCGATCGCAAGCATCAGGCGCTGGAGATCAATGTCGAAGGACAGAAGCTGCTGGAGGACATCGCGCCGACGCTGGACGCGCTGAGCCAGGCGCTGGAGAATATCCAGAGTGGCGGCAACCAATTGCGGCTGCGCCTCGCGGTCATGCCCTTGTTTGCGACGCAGCGGCTCTTCCCCCATTTGGGCGAGTTGCGCCGCCTGCATCCCCAACTGCATATCGACATCGACACGACACCCTATGCGACATCGCGGCTGGGCGAAGGTCTGGACGCGGCGATCGTGCTCGCCAAGGACACCGACCCTGCGCTCTATGCGCATGAACTGGACCATGACGAGGTCTATCTCATCGGGCGCAAGTCATTGCTCGACCCGCCCAACGCGCTCACCGAACCGCAGGAACTGACGCAGCACACCGTCCTGCTCCATCGCGACATGACGTTGGCCTTCGATGCGTGGAAGGAGGCCGTGGGCCTGCCGGACCTGCAGCCGCTGGCGATCGACAGCTATGATTCGGGGCAGTTGATGCTGGAGGCGGCCGCGCAGGGGCTGGGGGTTGCCGTCATGCACGCCAGCCATTTCACCGATGCCGGCGATGGCCGGCTGGTGCGCCTGTTCCCGACCTATGTGGAAAGCCCCTATCGCTACTTCTTCGTCTGCAGGCCCCGCGCGCTTCAGATCCGCTCGGTGCGGCTATTCCGCGACTGGCTGGTCGCCGCCGATGTCTGATTGCCGCGCGATCATGGCGAATGGCCGTGCCGCAAGGGCCCGGAGCGGTGCACGAAAGTCGCAATCGCCAAAAACTTTGCGACGCCCTTAACCCTGTTGCCCCCGATCCGTTCTACTACTCATGACCGGGGCAACAACATCATCCGCTAGCCCGCAGCATGGGCTGACCGACCGACTGACGCGATGGGCCAGGGGCCTTTCGGGCAAAGCGGAGGAGGTGGAAGAGGCGGACGCCCGCCCCCGCGCCGGCGGCGCATCCAGTCGCGAGATCAACCGGCGGCGGCGGCTCTACGAGGAGATCGGCGACTTCCTGTTCGCGCACGATCTGGACCTGACGCCGCTCAATTTCGGTGTCGCGCTCGACTATCTGACCGGCGCCAATATCGGGGTGGAAAAAGCGGTCAAGGCAGTGCTGATGGAGCGCGGCAAGATCACCAACGGCTGGGTCGAAGGCGTGGTCGCAGAACAGCGCGCCGACGAGGTCACGCCCGAAGCGCTGGCCATGATGCTCGACAAGGTCGAGGAAAACCTGGCCCAGTTTACAGGCCTGGTCCATGAATCCCGCGCCTCGGCCAAGGATTATGGCGCGGCGCTGCAGGAACAGGCGCGCGATCTTACCGCCGCCGATGGCGCTGCCGCCGAACCGATCCTGTCGCGGCTGGTCGGCCTGACACGGTCTATGGTTGAAAAGACACGCCAGGTCGAAACCCAGATGCGCGAAAACCAGAAGCAGACCCAGGCGCTGAAATCGAGCCTGGAAAGCGCGCGACGCGCCGCCGAGCATGATCATCTGACAGGCCTGCCGAATCGTCGCGCCTTCGAAGGCGTTTTGCGCGAAGAGGTCGAGCTTGCGAATGCGGCGGGCGAGCAATTGTCGGTCGCCTTTTGCGATATCGACCATTTCAAGCGCATCAACGACACCCATGGCCACGACACCGGCGATCGGGTGCTGAAATTCGTCGCGAGCCTGCTCTCCAAGGTCTCCGACGATCGTTGCCATGTGGCGCGGCACGGCGGTGAGGAATTCGTGATGCTGTTCCGTGGCAGCACGCCCGCCCAGGCTTGCGAGGCGGTGGACGCTGTGCGCGAGGATCTGGCGTCCCGCAGCCTCGTCAACCGCACCAATGGAGAGCGGATGGATAAGGTGAGCTTTTCGGCCGGTGTCGCCAATGTGCTGGCCCATGAAGACCCCCGCGCGGCGCTGAAGGCAGCCGACCGGGCCCTGTATCTGGCCAAGGAACATGGCCGCAACCGTGTCTATCTGGCCGCCGACATCGAATAGAAATCGCCGCTTCCGCCGACTGGCGGGGCAAAATCCTCAGAAATCCGGCTTTTCATAATGCGCCGGTGGACTGATGACCTCCATCCGTTCCGACAATAGCGGGCGGAAGGACGGTCGCGACTTGAAGCCTGCATACCAGCGCTTGACGGTCTGATGTCCGGCCCAGTCGATGCCCCCCAGATAGTCGGCCACCGACAGATGCGCCGCAGCGGCAATGTCCGCCAGGCTCAATGTTCCGCCCGCCATCCAGCTGCGGTGATCGAGCAGATAGTCCATATAATCCATATGGACCGTCGCGCGCTTCATGGCCTCTCGCAGGATGCGCGCATCGGGCGGTGCGCGATCGATCAGGCGCTTCTTCATGCGCTCGTGCAGCAGCGGGCCGACGACGTCGCCATAGAAATTCTGGTCAAAAAAGGCCACCAGCCGCCGGACTTCCGCGCGCCCCGCTGCCGTGCCGGAGATGAGCGGAAACTTTTCGACGGTTTCCTCGAAATATTCGCAGATCGCCTGGCTGTCTATCAGCGTCAGGCTTTTCTCTTCTTCGACCATGACCGGCGTCGTGCCCGCCGGGTTCAGATCAAGAAATTCGTCGCGCTGCAGCCAGGGCGATTCCCTGACGAGATCATAGCCCACGCCCTTCTCGCCGAGCAGCAGGCGGACCTTGCGCGAAAAAGGACAGAGCGGGAATTGGTAGAGTTGCCACATAAGCGCCCTCTGTTAGGCGCCGCTCGCGCCGGGGGAAAGCGGGAAAAAACGCATCTGCAACGCCTTCCGATCCTCGCCGCCGCGCTTTAGGAAGGCGCAAAGACCAAGCGTGCGAAAGGATGCCTCCATGTCCGATGACCTCTTCCCCGTTCCGGCCGGCTGGGCGCGCGAGGCGTTATTGGACCGGGAAGGGCGCGCGCGCGACTATCGGGCGTCGATCGAGGATGCGGATCGTTACTGGCTCGAGCGTGCGAAGCGACTGGACTGGGTGAATTTCCCCACGCTCGCCAACCAGAGCTGTTTCGACGAAGCCGATTTTGCCGTCAAATGGTTCGCCGACGGCATACTCAATGTCAGCGGCAACTGCATTGACCGGCATCTGCCAACGCGCGGCGACCAGACGGCGATCATTTGGGAACCCGATTCACCCGACGAAGAATCGCGTCGCTATAGCTATGCCGAGGTCCACGAGCAGGTCTGCCGCCTGGCCAATGTGCTCAAGCGTGCCGGCGCCACCAAGGGCGATCGCATAACCATCTATCTGCCGATGATCCCGGAAGCGGCCTTCGCGCTGCTGGCCTGCGCGCGAATCGGCGCTATCCACAGCGTCGTCTTCGGCGGCTTTTCGCCCGAGGCGCTTGCGGGGCGCATCCAGGATTGTGATTCGTCCTTCGTCATCACCGCCGACGAGGGCCGCCGTGCGGGCAAGACGGTGCCGCTCAAGGCCAATGTCGATGCCGCGCTGGAGCATTGCCCCGGTGTCCGGCAGGCCATCGTGGTTCAGGCGACCGGCGGCGCTGTGACGATGAAACAGGGACGCGATGTCTGGCTGCACGAGGAGGCAATGACGGTCTCCGCCGACTGCGCGCCCGAACCGATGAACGCGGAAGACCCACTGTTCATCCTCTATACGTCGGGATCGACGGGAAAGCCCAAGGGCGTGCTCCACACGACCGGCGGCTATCTCCTCTGGGCCGCACTCACCCATGAACTGTGCTTCGACTATAGGCCCGGCAATATCTGGTGGTGCGCGGCCGACATCGGCTGGGTCACGGGGCACAGCTATATCGTCTACGGCCCGCTCGCGAACGGCGCGACGACCCTGATGTATGAAGGGGTGCCAAACTATCCGACGCCCAGCCGCATCTGGGATGTGTGCGACCGGCATCAGGTGCATACGGTTTTCACCGCACCCACCGCCCTGCGCGCGCTCATGAAAGAGGGTGACGAATTTGTGAGCCGCACCAGCCGCCAGTCGCTCAAGCTGCTCGGCACGGTGGGCGAGCCGATAAATCCGGAGGCCTGGCGCTGGTACCATAGCGTCGTCGGCGAGGGGCGCTGCCCGATCATCGATACCTGGTGGCAGACCGAGACCGGCGCGGCGATGATCGCGCCGATGCCGGGCGCCACTGACCTCAAGCCCGGCTCCGCCACTCTGCCGATGCCCGGCGTCGTACCGCAGATGGTCGATGGCGAGGGCCATGTGCTGGACGGGCCCACCGACGGCAATCTGGTGATCGCGCAGAGCTGGCCGGGGCAGATGCGCACGGTATGGGGCGATCATGAACGCTTCTTTCAGACCTATTTCACGACCTTTCCCGGCAAATATACGACCGGCGACGGCGCGCGGCGCGACGCGGACGGCTATTACTGGATCACAGGCCGGGTCGACGACGTCATCAACGTGTCCGGCCATCGCATGGGTACGGCCGAGGTCGAAAGCGCGCTGGTGCTGCACGAGGCTGTTGCCGAGGCGGCTGTCGTCGGCTTTCCGCACGACATCAAGGGTCAGGGCATTTATGCCTATGTTACGTTGAACAGCGGCGAGCAGCCGAGCGACGCCTTGCGCGCTGCGCTGGTCAAATGGGTGCGCACGGAGATCGGCCCGATCGCGACGCCGGACGTCATCCAGTTCGCGCCCGGCCTGCCCAAGACGCGCAGCGGCAAGATCATGCGCCGCATTCTGCGCAAGATCGCGGAAGGCGACGTATCGGCCCAGGCGCTGGGCGATACCAGCACGCTGGCGGACCCGGCAGTGGTGGAAGATCTGGTCGCCAATCGTCAGTAGGAGCATCGCAAAGGGGAGAGCCGTCCATGCCGCGCTACACGCTGATCGCTCGCATCCTGCACTGGCTGATGGCCGTGCTGATCCTGTTCAATCTGTGGCTCGGCATCGCGCATGATTCGCTGCCCAAGGAATGGCAGGTGATGCCGGTGCACAAGTCCGTCGGCCTTACCGTCCTGGCGCTGGCGGTGGTGCGGCTAATCTGGCGGTTGGCCCATCCCGCCCCGCCCCTGCCCGCCGCCATGCCGCACTGGGAGAAACTGAGCGCGCATGGGGCGCACTGGCTGTTCTATGCGTTCATGCTGCTGGTGCCGCTCTCCGGCTGGATTATGACCTCGGCTGGCGACCGGCCGTTGCACTGGTTCTTCCTGTTCGACGTGCCGACATTCGCCGTGAGCAAAGCTGACGCGATCGTAGGCATCGCCCATGAAGGGCACGAACTGATGGGCTTCGCTTGGCTCGCCCTGCTGGTGGTGCACGTCGCGGCGGCGCTGCGGCATCATTTCATACTGAAGGACGGGGTGCTGAGGCGAATGCTGGGCTGAGCCATCTTTCCCCTACCGAATTGGGTCAGACCATCTCGCCCGACAGCAGCTTCGGCAATGCGCCCGACTGCCCCCGCGCCTCCGCCATGAAGCGGTTCTTCAGCGGGCCGACGCGCTGCACGGCGGCGAGGCCGGCGCGGCGGACGAGCGAGGGGAGCTTGCCCGGCACGTCGAACAGCCGCACCAGCCCGTCCATCGCGACGCTGACCGATAGCGCGTCCAGCCCGCGCCAGCGCTGATAGCGCGCGAGCAGTTGCGCATCGCCCGGATCGAGGCCGAGCCGCATCCCGTCCACCAGCACCTCGACCAGCGCGGCGACGTCGCGAAAGCCCAGGTTCAGCCCCTGCCCCGCGATCGGATGGATCGCATGGGCACTGTCGCCGACCAGCGCCAGCCGCGTGCCGGTGATATGTGCGGCATGGTGGAAGCCCAGTGGATAGGAGGAGCGCGGCCCCGCAAGGCTGATCTCTCCCAGGAAACTGCCGATCCGCTTCTGCGCTTCTGCCAGCCAGGCACGTTCCGACAGCTTCAGCATTGCCGGAGCCTCATCGGTCGGCACGGTCCATACGATCGCCGAGCGTGTGCCAGGCAGCATCGGCAGCAGCGCGAAGGGACCGCCGGGGTAGAATATCTCGTAGGCCGTATTGGCGTGCGGGATCGCATGGTCGATCGCCGTGACCATCGCGGTATGCCTGTACTGCCAACGGGTCGTACGGATGCCAGCCGCCTCACGCGTCGGGCTGTTGCGGCCTTCGGCGGCGACCAGCAGGGCGCCATGAATGCTCTGTCCGCTTGCGAGCGTCATCGTGACCCCGTCCACGGTGCGATCGACGTGCAGCGCGCGGTCGGGCTGAAAGCGGGTCAGATGTGCCGCGTCCCGCGCCGCCTGTTCCAGCGCCACGCGCAGGTCGCGATTGGGAACCATGGTGCCCATCGCGCCGTCATCGCCATCGGGTGCGAAGTCGAGGGCACCGGGCGAGAGGCCGTCGCTGACCCAGATGCGCTCGATCGGGCAGCCCTTGCCCTCAAGATGATCGGTAACATGGAGAGCCGAGAGCATCGCCCAACTGGTCGAGGAGATCGCCGAGACCCGGCCGTCGAAGCCGGCCGCGCTGGTCTCGACCGGGTTCGCCGGATCGATCACGGCGCAGCGCACTCCATGGCTGGACAGCGCGATGCCAAGCGTGAGGCCCACCAGGCCCCCGCCGAGAATTATGACGTCGAAGCGTTGCATGGTGCGCTTTTAGGCGCCGGGAACGCTATTTGGAAGCAGCGCCTTACCTTAATCCGTTCGGCCTGGCCTGTCGAAGGGCTGACCTGTCTTTCGACGGGCTTCAGAAGCGCGGGCTTCGACGAACTCAGCCCGAACGGATCAAGGAACCACCTCAAAGCGTCCGCAGCCACCCCGCAGGCCCGTCCACCATGCCCCGCTGGATGCCGGTCAGTTCGGCGCGCAGCTTCTCGGTCACCAGGCCGCCGTCGCCATTGCCGATGGTGAAGTCGCCGCCTGCGCTCTTGACCGTGCCGATCGCGGTCACGACCGCGGCTGTCCCGCAGGCGAAGGCCTCGCGCAGCTTGCCGCTCGCGGCATCGTCGCGCCACTGTGCAAAGCTGTAGGGCTCCTCGCGCACGGTGATACCCTGCGCCTTCGCCAGGCTGAGGATGCTGTCGCGGGTGATGCCGGGCAGGATCGTGCCGGCCAGCGGCGGCGTCACGATCGATCCGTCGTCCAGCACGAAGAAGATGTTCATGCCGCCCAGTTCCTCGACCCACTTGTTCTCGGCCGCGTCCAGGAACACGACCTGGTCGCAGCCCTGCCTGATCGCTTCGGCCTGCGCGACCAGCGACGCGGCATAATTGCCCCCGCATTTGGCGGCGCCGGTACCGCCGCGCGCAGCGCGGGTAAAATGCTCAGACACCCACAGGGTGACAGCCTTCTTGCCGCCCTTGAAATAGGCACCGGCCGGGGAAGCGATAACGCAGAAGATATATTCGGCAGCCGGGCGCACGCCCAGGAAGGTCTCGCTCGCGAACATGAAGGGGCGCAGATACAGGCTCCCCTCGCCGCCGGGGATCCAGTCGGCATCGATCTTCACCAGCGCTTCGACCGCTTCGATGAAAATGTCCTCGGGAAGGACCGGCATCGCCATACGCTCGGCCGATTCGGCGAAGCGGCGGGCATTCTCCTCTGGCCGGAACATCGCGATGCTGCCGTCCGCCAGCCGATAGGCCTTCATGCCTTCGAAGATTTCCTGCGCATAATGCAGGACGGCGCAGGCGGGATCGAGCTGGAAAGCCTCGCGCGGGCCGACGCTGTGGCTGTGCCAGCCCTGGCCTTCGGTAAAGCGGATCGTCACCATATGATCGGTGAAAAGACGGCCGAAACCGGGATCCTCCAGCAGCACGGCGCGCTCGTCTGCCCCTACGGCCCGGTTGTTCCGGGTGACGGTGAAGCGCGAACTCAGCTGGACGTCCATGGTCTGTCTCCTCCGGGTAGGACGGGCCGCCTATGTCACAGATGCCTGCGCGAAACAACGTCAACTATACTGACCAATTTCTCACCAATGGCCCGCTTGACCCGCCGCGCCTGGCGGGTGAGACCAAAGGCCAGTAATGGGGGAACGCGCGTTCATGTCGATTGCCTATCTCAACGGCGCCTATGTGCCGCTTGCCGACGCACAGGTGTCGGCGCTCGATCGCGGATTCCTGTTCGCAGACGCGATCTACGAGGTTGCGGCGGTTATCGATGGCCGGCTGGTCGACAGCGCGTCCCACCTGGCGCGGCTGGAGCGATCGACGGCGGCGATAGGCATTGTCCTGCCCATCGCGCTCGCGGAGATCGAAGCGGTGCAGATGGAACTGATCGCGCGCAACGGCCTGCAGGAGGGCATGGTCTATCTCCAGATCAGCCGCGGTGCCGACAGGGTGCGCGACTTCCTGCCGCCGCCTGGCCTTGAGCCGACGCTTTTCCTTTTCGCACAGGAAAAGGCGTTGCTCGACGTGCCCGCCGCCCGCACCGGCATCGCCGTCGCGACCATGCCAGACCTGCGCTGGGCGCGGCGCGACATCAAGAGCGTCGGCCTGCTCGCCCAGGTCATGGCCAAGCGCGAGGCGCACGAACGCGGATGCCAGGAAGCGTGGATGGTGGAAGAAGGCTTCGTCACCGAAGGGGCGTCCTCGACAGCTTTCATCGTGACGCCGGAGGGAATCGTCACCAGGCCCTATTCGCAGGCGGTGCTGGCCGGCTGCACCGGCACCGCCCTGGCCGCACTGGCGCAGGAAAGCGGCGTCGCGGTCATCCGCCGCCCCTTTACCGTGGCAGAGGCGATCGGCGCGCGCGAAGCGTTCATCACCAGCGCGTCGACGCTCTGCCTGCCGGTCGTGCGAATCGACGGGCAACCGGTTGGCAACGGCGTAGCAGGCCCCGTCGCGCAGCGCTTGCGAGCCCTTTACATCGAGAGCGCACGGGCGGCTGCCTAAGGCGTCTTGAGGTCAGCCGTCCTCGTCATCGCGATCCACTCGACCCTGAAAATCATCCGATCCGGATATATCCGCGCGGACGCTGGGATCGACGATCCTCGGCCATTTTCGAGGAAATATACAGCATCTTGCAGCCACCACTTGCCCGGCAGTCGGACGTTCAGCCTCGTTGCGTCAATTCGGACAAAAGTTTCATCCGCAACCTCTCGACTTTGGTGCAGGCTTGAGAGAACATAAGGGGGACGGAGTGAACATCATGCCCCCTGATCCCGCAATTGCCGCGCCATCGTCGCTTCATCCGTTCGGATCGCCGGATCACAGGCCCGGCCTTATCATCATCGGAGACTTGCCGGCCGGCCTCGCGGCGTCGGCGCTGGCCAACGCGGGCGATTTCAGGCTGCTCGACCAGTTCGCCCTGACCGATGCGACGGAGCGGCTCGACCGGCAGATTGCCGGAGACGTGGCGCTGCTGTTCTGCGAGGGCGCGCCGATGCTCATCGAGCGGCTGATTGTCCAGCTGGAGACCGTGTCGGTCCAGAGCGGTATGCGCCTGATCACCGTCGCCGATCCTGCGACCCTCGATCTCGTCTTTGCTTGTGCGCGGCGCGATTCGACGCAACTGCTGTGCGATCCTGCGCCGGCCGATCTCGCCACGGCGCTGGTCCTGGCACGCCGGGATGCCGCGCCCGTGCGGACGCTGCATGACTTTGGTCGCGACGACGACGGCACCCGGTTGCAGCAGTTGAGCGAGGAGGTCGGCCGGCTGGCACGTACGCTGGAATCGCTCACGCGCAACCAGCCGGCAGCGGCGCCCTCCTTTCAGCTGGGTCCGCGGATTTCGGATCGGTCCAGCGACTATATCGGTATGCCCGCGCTGCCGCCGATCGGCGGCCTGCCGGTACAGGAGGCGATGCTGGAGCCGGCGCATGTCCGCGACCTGCTGCGCGCGCGGCGGATGCGCGCCGATTTCCTGCCCGACGACCTGTTCGCCGATCCGGCCTGGGACATGCTGCTCGACCTGCTGGCCGCCCGCCTGGAACATGAGCGCGTGTCGGTTTCGAGCCTGTGCATCGCGTCGGCCGTGCCGCCGACCACCGCGCTGCGCTGGATCAAGACGCTGACCGATCGCGGCCTGCTGGTCCGGCAGGCCGACCCCCATGATGGTCGCCGCATCTTCATAGCCCTGTCCGATCGCGCGGCCGACGCGCTGGCCCAATGGTTCGCTGCCAGCCGCCGCTATCGTTGTCCGGGCTGAGCCCCGGATACGCGCCAGGCCAAGCGGCCGATTCCGCACAATCGAGGCCCCGCTGCGAATGGCGGCTTGACCGTCAGGCTGGAACGCCTAGAAGCTGCGCCCACCCGAGAGGGCGATTAGCTCAGTTGGTAGAGCGTCTCGTTTACACCGAGAATGTCGGCGGTTCGAGCCCGTCATCGCCCACCATAAAACCCGCGGAAGAGCGCGGTTTTTGGCCATACCACAGGGGTAGACAGGCGAGGCACTCTGCTCTGTGTATCCGCCGTGTATCCCGAGAACGTGGGCGAAGCCGCGTCCTCGAGGCGTAAAATGCAGTTTGGAGTTCATGTCTTGGTGGGATCGCGATAGGCTCCCGACATGGCATTTGGCGCCTTCATTCACCGGTCAGATTCGACTTATGGTGACAGTCCGGCCGAGCGTTACCAGTTCCCGTGCCGATATCTGAGCCGAGTGCGTAATTGCCAAGGTGGCTGGGTTATCTATTACGAGCCCAGGAAAGTTGCCGAAACGCGCGGATATTTCGCGGTCCAACAGCTCATAGAAGATCCTGTGGCTGCGGGCATGTATAGGGAGCTTCTGCTTTCAACCACTACGAGCAGGAAAGAAGCTTTATGAGGAAGCCGCTAATTTCCGCTCCCGACCCATCGTTGCCTTTCAGCATCTCAATTCAGCTTCCCAGAACCGGACACTCTCCAGAGCCACATAAACGACAGAAATTGGGCCGAGTGCAGAGGGGTAGGTTGTAAGCCCCGACATCTAAATAGCGGCCTTTCAACCGAAGCGT
>JBEVME010000122.1:0-14735 GCA_040508785.1 Sphingobium sp. | reverse complement strand
GCCCTACCCTATGACAAAACTGCCTTCGGCGACATCCTGTCGGCCGAGACCTTCGACTATCATCATGGCAAGCATCACAAGGCCTATGTCGACAAGGCCAATGAACTGGTGGCCGCCGACCCGTCGCTTCAGGGCAAGTCGCTCCTCGATCTGATCGCATCGTCCAAAGGGCCGCTGTTCAACCAGGTCGGCCAGATATGGAACCACAGTTTCTACTGGCAGTCGCTTTCCCCCGAGAAGAAGAAGCCGTCAGGCGACCTGCGCGCGCTGATCGAAAAGGGGTTCGGCTCGCTCGACGCGCTGCTGGAGAAGTTCAAGGCGGAGGCTGTCGGCCATTTTGCCAGCGGCTGGGCCGCCCTGATCCTGAAGGACGGGGCGCTTGAAATCACTTCCTATCACGACGCCGACACCCCGGTAGCGCATGGCGACGTGCCGCTGCTCATCGTGGATGTGTGGGAACATGCCTATTATATCGATTATCGCAACGCACGCCCTGACTATGCCGGCAAGTTGCTGACAGGTGCGATCGACTGGGATTTCGCGGCGCTCAATCTGGATGGCAGGGGTGCGAGCCGGGCGGATCAGCCCGGCTGAGCGGATGCGTCGGGCGCTGATGGTTCTGCAAGCCCCAGCGTCTGAGCCAGCGCATCCAGGTCGGCGCCCGGCCGCACCAGCAGCCAGTGCCGGCTGTGCGCGCCATCGACCACGGTCACGGCGCCTTTAGGGCAGACGCCAAGGCAACCAACCTCCGCGAGCCCGGCCCGCGCCTTGCGTCCTTTGCCGATCGCTAGCCGCTTCTTCAGCGCCTTGGCCAGCCGCTGGTCGCCGCCGGGCCCGAAGCCGCCGTCCAGCTTCTTCGAGCATTTGCGGCAGACCAGCACGACATTGCGCCAGTCGGATCGGACATGGTCCTTCAATCGCGCGCGCCCGCCGGCTTCCAGGTCCGCCGCTCCTCAGCCGCGCGCAGCACTTCATAGGCAGCCTGTATCGCCTGGAAGCGGATCGCGGCATCGGCATCGCCCGGCCGTATGTCGGGATGGTTTTCCTTCGCCAGCCGGCGCCATCCCTGCTTCACCGCCTCGAAATCGGCATCGTCCTCCAGTTCGAGCGCCTTGAGCGCGTGCAGTTCGTCGCGAGAGCGCGATCCGTCGCCCGGCCCTCCCCAGCCATGATAGGCGCTGGCCCGATAGGCACCCGCGTCGCGATGCTCGTCATGGGTACGGCGCGCGCGCTCCTCCTCGTCCAGCCCCTGAAAATAGTCCCAGTTGCGGTTATATTCGCCGGCATGTTCGGCGCAGAAATACCAGCGCTCGGGGCTATTGGGCGATTTGGGCGCCGGGCAATCGCCAGGCTTGTCGCACCCGTGCCGGTCGCACAGCCGCACACGCTGCGCCTCTCGCGACGCGCCGTAGCTGCGCCAGCGGGGAAAACCCCAGTCATCGGATCGCCCGTTGCGTGCCATATGCCCAAATTAGGAAAAGGGGCGGCACAAAGCCACCCGTTCGTCAAAAAATGCCAGAGGGCCTGTAAGCCGGGTTTTGTCCACCCCCAGACCCTGAGATCTGTCGGGGATAGGCGACCATTCCTCTAGGGGACGGATTGCTCCGCCCCTCAAGCAACCAACCCGGACGGTCTCGGCCGAAACTTGCCTAGCGCGGTTGCCCGCGCGCGCCGCCCCTATTCGGTCTTGCTCCCGGTGGGGTTTACCGTGCCGCCGCCCGTTGCCGGGGACGCGGTGCGCTCTTACCGCACCCTTTCAATTTCGCCTGTCCGAAGACTTAGCCCGAAGGCTGGGCGACCTGCTTTCTGTTGCACTGTCCCTTGGATCACTCCAGCCGGCCGTTAGCCGGCACCGTCATTTCGTGGAGCCCGGACTTTCCTCGCCGTGGAAGTTACCCGCCACGCCGCGGCCGCCCGGCCCTCTGGCCTGTTCCCCCTAGCTGCCCGCGCCGCTCTAGTCACCCCGCTTAATCGTCGCCCCTGGGTTTGGGCAGCAGCAGCGCGAGCAATATGGCACGGCATTCGCCGTCGATAATGCCATCGATCAGTTCGGGACGGAAGCGCCGCTGGAATGCGACGATTGCGGCGCGCTGATCGGCAATGTCGTAGCCGAAGCGCTGGAGGGCCAGCAGGAAACCACCCTCGGTCCAATGCGGGTCCATCAGGTTTCTGGTCGGACGCGGCAGCGCGAGCCGCAGACGCGCAAGCTGGCCCCAAGGGAACAACTCGCCCGGGTCCTGCTTGCGCGCCGGCGCGATATCCGAATGGCCCACGATGTTGCCGCGCGTGATCCTGTGCCGCTGCACGATGTCGTGGATCAGCGGGATCAGCGCACCCATCTGGGTTTCGGGGAAGGGCCGATAGCCCCATTCATGTCCCGGATTGACGATCTCTATGCCGATGCTGGCGGAATTGATGTCGTCGATCCCGCGCCAGTGCGACCGCCCCGCGTGCCAGGCGCGGTTCCCCTCTTCGACCATGCGGACGATCTGGCCGTCCTCGGTTACCAGATAATGGGCCGAAACCTTCGATTCCGGATTGACCAGCCAGTTGATGGCGCTCGCGGCGTCGGGCATCCCCGTATAGTGCAGCACCAGCATCGTGACCGGCAGCTTGCGCTGATCGAAATTGGGCGACGGCGTTTCTATGAACGGGATGTCGGTCATCGCAAAATTGTCACCGAAAGGCCAAGTTTCGCGACAATGGCCGAGAGCGACCTGCCGATCAAGCACGGCCTGACTGGCGAACGGATCAGCCGACGCGCCGCATCGGACCGCCGGCGCCGGCCGGAACGGCAGGGCGCCGGGCATAGCCGCCGCGGAAGTCGGGATGGACCAAGAAATCGTCGCTCTGGCCGATCACGGTCTCCCCGGCGCCCAGCAGCAGGACCGACTGGGCATGGCTGTGCGCCGCCAGGAGCGCCAGCACCTTCTGCCGCCGCTCCGGCGCGAAATAGAGGAGCACATTGCGGCACAGCACCAGGTCATATTGCCCTACTAGGCCACGCGGCTCGAACAGATTGTCGGTTCGGAAATCGATCATGCGGCGCAGGTCGGGGCTGGCGCGCCAGTCGTCTCCGGCAGGCTCGAACCATTTGAGCAGATCGCCGATAGCGAGGCCGCGCTGCACATCCATCTGCGAGAAGACGCCCGAGCGGGCCTGTTCGATCGCGGCGGTGGAAATGTCCGTCGCCAGTATTTCGATCCGCCAGCCGCGCCAGCGCGCCGGGTCGTTCCGCAACTGGATCGCCAGCGAATAGGCTTCCTGCCCCGTCGAACAACCGGCGCTCCAGATCCGCAGCGTGCGGTCGGTCCGGGTGGCATGGAAGTGGGGCAGTATCTGCCGGTTAAGCATGTCGAATATCTGGAGGTCGCGGAAGAAGCTGCTCTCATTGTTGAGCAGGGCGTTCACGACCACTTCCTCCAGCGTGCGGTTGCGGCCGGACAGGATAGTGGCGGCAAGTTCATCGATGTCGGCGAGGCCATGCGCGCGGAGCACGGGCTTGAGCGCCGTCTCCATGCGCCAGGCACGCCCTTCGGAAAGCGTCTGGCCGGTTCGGGCCTCCAGCAGGCCGGAAAAGACGCGTGCCGCACCGTCTGCGGGGACCGATCGGGCCGGAACGGTCATTCGGTCACTCTCCCCCGCTTGGCGACATAATCCATCATCAGTGCGGGCGGCATCAGCGCGCAGCCGAGACCGGCGCCGGCGATCGACCCCGGCATCCCCCAAACGACGCTGCTCGCTTCATCCTGCGCAACGACCCAGCCCCCTGCGGCGACGATGGCGCGCGCGCCTGCAGTGCCGTCGCGCCCCATGCCGGTCAGCACGATCGCGGCGGCGCCCGCCCCGAAAGCCTTGGCCATGCTGGCGAACATCGGATCGACGCCCGGCAGGTTGCCGGACGGGGTCCGTTCGGGATCGAGGATGATCGATACCCGCCCCTGCAAACCACGCCGGCATCCCAGATTGGCGTCGCCGGGCGCGACATAGACGGTATCGGGCAGCAGCATGTCGCCATGTTCCGCGACCTTCACCCTCAGCGACGTCATGCGCGCGAGCTGCTGGGCGAAATAGACGGTGAAGCTGGCGGGCAGGTGCTGGGTGACCAATATGGGTACGCCGATCGGCTCGGCGAGACCGCCGAACAGCTGCGCCAGCGCATGGATGCCACCGGTCGACGCGCCGATGCCTAGGCAGGTCATCGCCTGCGCCGCCTTGTCCGGCAGGGGTTGCGTTGGCGGCACAACGTGGCTGACGGGCGGGCTGCCCGCTTCAAACAGACGCGAAAGGCGCTCGATCAGCTGGAACGAGAACTGGTCACCGAAGCTACCGCTGCCGGGTTTGGACACGATGTCGCTGGCGCCAACGGCGAGCGCTTCAACCGCGACGGCGCTACCGGCCTCGCAATTGCCGGACAGGATGACGACCTTACCCCCCGGATTGGCGCGCAATATCTCCGGCAGGGCAGCGAGACCGCTCAGCCCCGGCAGCTCGATATCGAGCAGTACCAGATCGACCGGCTGGCCGCGCAGGAAGGCGAGTGCCTGTTCGGCACTGTTGGTCTTGTGGACGACAGGAAATCCGCCATGGCCGTTCAGCATCCGCTCGATCACCGTGCGCACGACCACCGAATCATCGACCACCAGCGTGCGCACACGCCTGATCTGGTTTTCAGGGCTGGCCAGGATCGGCACCACGGCGTTCATTCGTCTACTTTCACAGCAAGAGAGGCAGGCAACGGGACAAGCGACGCGTCGCTAGATCACGCCGACGATGGCCAGCTTGCTTTCCAATGTGTCGCGATCGAAGGGCTTCATCACATATTCGTCGGCGCCCGCTTCCACCGCCGCCTTGATATGGCTGATGCCGTTCTCGGTCGTGCAGAAGATGACCTTGGGCCGGGCGGAAAGCTTGGCGGTGGCAAGCGCCTCCAGAAACTCCATCCCGCTCATCACGGGCATGTTCCAGTCCAGCAGGACGACATCGGGCACGGATGCTTCGCACTGGTTCAGCGCATCCTGGCCATCGACGGCTTCGGTGACGCTGAGGTCCAGCGATTCGAGAATGTGGCGGGCGACCTTACGGATGACCTTGGAGTCATCCACCACCAGACAGTTCTTCATGAAGCGTTCCTTTGGTTATGCTTCGCATTGCCAGGGGTGTAGGGAAGAAACCCGAGGATTTGGTAAACGGGGTCAGGCCGCCTGAGCGGCCAGCCCCTGTTCGATAAAGTCAGGCAGCGCGACGAGCAGGCACGGCTTTCCGTCATATTCCACGATGCCGCGCGCATAGGGCGCCCAGGCGGGATCGATCCGCCCGCGCAGGGGCAATTGGCCGTCCGGAACATTGCAGATGTCGGCGACCTCATCGACCATCAGGCCGTAGCTGTGGCCGCTGATGTTGGCGATGATGGCAAGACCCCGCTGCGATTGCGGCGTCACCCGACCGTGGATCAGCGCGGCGACATCGACGATGGTCAGAACCCGGCTGCGCAGGGCGGACAGCCCAGCGACATGCACGCCCATGCCCGGCACCGGCGAGATTTCGGCCAGCTTGACGACAGCCTCCACTTCGCTCGCGGCGACGGCGATCCGTGTTCCTGCGAGGGTGGCAAAGAGGTAGAGATTTTCCATGAATCCGCCCTTCAGCCTCTCAGCCCGCCGACCGCGGCGAGCAGCGCGTCCTGGTCATATCGATAGATGCTGCGATCGCCCGGCCCGGCCGGCTTTTTCGACCGGCGCAGCTGGACGACGCGGCATCCGATCAGGTCAGCGACCAGTGCCGCATCCCCGCTGGCGCACAGCACGACGTCATCGGGCAGCAACGCGTCGGCGGGCAGGCCGAGCACGACATCCTGTCCCGCCTGGCGCAGCAGCGGCGCCAGTATTTCGCGCGTCCAGTTGTCGTCCGCGTCGGCGAGCAGGCAGCGGCCGCGTCGGCGGACAGCGATGTCGGCCTGATCGGTCAACCCAGCGAACAGGGCGAAGGGGTTGAGCACTTCGAGGTGCTCGCCGTCGATCACGGTGACTCCGCTCACATCGCCGCGCATCACCACCATGTCGGGAACCGCCGGCATTTCGACGATGTCGATGACGGCCGCGACAGGATAGCAGGCCTCCCGATCGCCATCGCGGATGCGCAGCGCAGAGACCTGCGCTGTCTGGTCCAGATCGATATCCCTGATGACCGGCATCAACCTGTCGCCCAGCTGCACGAAGACCTGGCCTCCCGACCGGCCGAAACAGGTGCGGTCGATATCCTCGACCCGTTCGATCAGCGAGAGCTTCAAAAGGCGTCGCTCGCCGGTCAGTTCCTCGAAACGCAGCGCGGTGACCGTTTCGGCGCCGCCGGGCTGGTCGGCATCCGCAATTTGAGTCCGTGTCGCGCATTCGTCGACGACGTTCGGCAGCGCCGCCGCATTGGCGAGGCCTCCCGCATCGAGCAGGAGCATCGGCTTGCCATTATCCGGCAGGGTCATGCCCGCATAGACGCCGCTTGCCATCACCAGCGGCGAGGCGGGACGAATCACCAGTTCCTCGTGATTTTCCACCGCCGCCACACCGAGCGCGAACGGTACGCCCGACGCGGAGCGCACGACCATGATCGCGCGCGGCCCCGCTTGGGCGGGCTTGTCCATGCCCAATATATCTTCCAGATCGATCATCGAATGGCGGACCGATCGGATGCTCGCGATCTTGCCGCCACCCAGTTCGTCGATCCGCAGCATCTCGTTATTATCGTGCAGGATTTCCACAACGACCGTACGCGGGATCGCGAAATGCAGGTCGCCCGCGCGGATGACGAGGCCGGGAATGATCGTCAGCGTCAGCGGGACGCGCAGGGTGATGCGCAGGCCCTGGCCCCGCTGATTGTCAAGCGAGATGGTGCCGCCGATGCGTTCGACATTGGCGCGCACCACATCCATGCCGACGCCTCGGCCGGAAATGGCCGTGACCTTGCCCGCCGTCGACAGGCCGGGCTGGAAGATCAGCTCCAGCCGGTCCTCCTCGGTCAGGCGCGATGCCGCGTCGGGCGTCAGGCGCCCGGCCGCGATCGCCTTTTCCGCAAGCCGGTCGGTATCGATGCCGGCGCCGTCATCGGTGATCTCGATCACGATCTGGTTGCCGGACTGGCGCGCTTCCAGCCGCAGCCTGCCCGCCTCGGGCTTGCCGACGGCGCGGCGTCTGGCCGGGGTCTCGATACCATGGTCGATGCTGTTGCGCACGATGTGGGTCAGAGGATCGACGACCATCTCCACCATCTCGCGATCCATCTCGACATCGCCGCCTTCCAGCGTCAGATCGATCCGCTTGTCGAGATCGCGCCCAAGGTCGCGCACCATGCGCGGGATGGCGGCGAACAAGCGTTCGACCCGCTGCATACGGGTCTTGGAAATGGCGTCGCGCATGTCCGCGACGCAGGAAGACAGTCTCTCGAACGCGCTGTCCAGCTCCGGATCTGCGGACCGGTCGCGCAGCTTGCGGGAAAGTTCGTTGCGGGCCAGCACCATGTCCGACACGCCGTTCATCAGCTGGTCGATCAGCGATAGCGGCAGGCGGATGGTGCGAGGGCCGGATTGCGCACCCTGCGAGCGATTGACCGCGGGCGTGGGAGCCGCAGCCTCTTCGGCGGCGACGGGCTCGGCCCGGATCCCGACATCGGTCAGATCACTGAGCGCGCCGATGAGGAAATCGTCATTCTGGCTTTGCAGCGCCGCGCCGGTCGAAACCGCCTCGGCCAGTTCGCCGATCCGGTCCATGATCGCCAGCACCGCGCTCACCGAGGCGGGATCGGGCTTGCGCTTACCGGAACGAAAGTCGGACAGCACATCCTCGGCCGCGTGGCTCAGCCGTTCGAAGCGAGGGAGATTGAGGAAGCCACAGCTTCCCTTGACGGTGTGGAAGAAACGGAAAATGGCATCCAGCCGGTCCCGATCGGTCGGGTCGGCCTCCCAGGCCACGACTTCGCTGGCCAGGGCCTCCAGGGTTTCCTGGGTTTCGGAAATGAATTCCTGAAGTAGCTCGTCCATATGCCCCGGTCCGAAAGCTGCGCGCGGAGGACCATGGCAAGGACGTGGTTAAAAGCGCGTTAAAGCGCGGCCGACCATCCCGGACGGCCGCGCTTCCATGCGGCTGACGTTACTTCTTCTCGTCGACCTTATCGGCAGCCGTCTCACCTGCTTCGTGGACCGCGTCTGCCTTGTTTTCCAGCGCATCGGCAGCATTTTCCGCCGCATTTTCAGCATTGCCGGTCAGGTTGTCGGCCATCGCTTCCATATTGTCGGCCTGGTTATCCAGATTGCTCGCCTGATTGTCGTAAGCGTTCTGGACGTTCTCGGCTTCCTTGGACTGACAAGCGGAGAGCGCGATCAGACTGGCGACACCCAGAATTTTGACGAGACTTTTCACAGCGTTTCTCCTGTTATGCCCCCGGGGGCTGACATCGATGCTAGGGAAATCATCCGGCAGCAATGCCGCCAGGCCCCTGAGGCCGATCAACCGGTCGTTACGGCGATGGTTCCCACCGCGCACTCGCTTCGTCGCACAAAGAGCTATTTTTTGAGGGAGTCGCGGATCTCGCGCAGCAGCAGGACATCCTCCGGCGTGGGTGCCGGCGCGGCGGGTGCTGGCTCTTCCTTGCGGGTCAGCCGGTTCACCAACTTCATCAGCAGGAAGATGATGAAGGCGAGGATCAGGAAGTTCACCAGCACGGTCAGAAACTCGCCCCAGCCGAACATGGCGACCCCGGCGGCCTTGAGGTCGGCATAGCTTTCCGGGTTGCCCTTGAACCCGGCGGGAAGCTCGCCAAGCCGGATGAAGTGGCCGGAAAAGTCGGCGCCGCCGAAAATATAGCCGACCACCGGCATGATGAGATCGTCGGTCAGCGACTTGGTAATGGTGGCGAACGCGCCGCCGATGATGACGCCGACGGCCAGGTCCATGACATTGCCGCGGTTGATGAACGTCTTGAATTCAGTGAGCAGTCCCATCCTGTGCCGCCTCCGTCCGATTGATGAGCGCCATGGATGGCCCGTTGCGCGTCGGCCCACAACCGCCTATTTCGCTTTTCAACACACAATTGCCGAGGATGATCCATGGCCCTGCTCCGCTCGATCCGCGTCGCCCTTTTCCCCGTCCTGGCCGCCATCGGCCTCAGCGCCTGCGGCATCAACAGCGTGCCGACGGCAGAAGAGGCAGCGAAGGCAAAATGGGCCGACGTCCAGGCCCAATATCAGCGTCGCGCCAACCTGATCGGCAATCTGGTCGCGACGGTAAAGGCTGCGGGCAAGCAGGAACAGGGCACGCTGGTCGCGGTCACCGAAGCGCGCGCCAAGGCAACATCGGTGCAGGTCACCGCCGACGACCTGTCCGATCCGGCCAAGGTCGCGCAATATCAGGCGGCGCAGGCGCAGCTGAGCCAGGGCCTCGGTCGCCTGCTGGTGTCGATGGAGGCCTATCCGGACCTCAAGACCAACCAGAATTTCCTCGACCTTCAGTCGCAGCTGGAAGGCACCGAGAACCGGATCGCCGTCGCCATCCGCGACTATAACGGGGCAGTTCAGGAATATAACACCCGCATCCGCACATTCCCCGACGCGATCGGCGCCAAGCTGATCCATGGGGCCAAGCCGATGACACCGTTCCAGGCCACCACACCGGGTGCGGAGGAAGCGCCGAAGGTCGACTTCGGCAACTGATGTGACGATCCGCCGACTGTTCCTGTTGCTCGCGCTGCTGGCGTTCGCGCCGACGGCGTGGGCCCAGACATTCCCCGCCTATAATGATAGCGGCGTCATCGATGCGGCCAATCTGCTCGACCCGGCGCAGGAACAGGCGCTCAGCCAGAAGCTCATCGCCCAGAAGCAGGCGAGCGGTCGGGCGATCGTGGTCGCGACCGTCCCTGACCTGCAGGGCTATGACATATCGGACTTCGGCTATCGGCTGGGGCGGGCCTGGGGAATCGGCGACAAAGCGAAGAATGACGGCGCGCTTTTGATCGTCGCGCCCGCCGAGCGAAAGCTGCGGATCGAGGTCGGATACGGGCTTGAGGGAATATTGACCGACGCGCTGTCGTCCCAGATCATCCGCAATGCCATCACCCCCCGCTTCAAGGCGGGCGACATGCCAGGCGGGATCAACGCCGGTGTGGACGAGATCAGCGCGCTCCTCGCCCTGCCGCCCGAGGAGGCGAAGGCTCAGGCGGCCGCTGCGGCCAGCGCGAGCAAATCCACCAGCGACGATGGCGCGGTCGTCGCCATCTGGATCACACTTTTCATTATCTTCTTCGTCCTGATGCCACTCTTTTCGAGATTGCGCGGCGGCAGACGCTACCGGGGCGGGTCCGGTCCGGTCATCATCTGGGGATCCGGTTCGGACTCAGGCTGGGGATCCGGCGGCGGCTCCAGCTGGGGAGGCGGTGGCGGTGGCGGTGGCGGCTTTTCGGGCGGTGGCAGCTTTGGCGGCGGCGGCGCTTCGGGAGGATGGTGATGCAGGTCCATCTGTCCGCAGCCGATCACGATCTCGTCACCGCAGCCGTCGCACAGGCGGAAGCGCAGACGGCGGGCGAGATCGTGACGATCGTCACGCGCCGGTCCGACAGCTACCATGATGTCGGGCTCAGTTGGGCGGCAGCGGTGGTGTTCATCACCCTCGCCTTCGCCGCGGCCTTCCCCGGCCATGTGCGCGACCTGCTGTCCTGGCTGCTGCAGGACTGGGAGCATGAGCTGGCCGACTGGAAACTGCTGACCGGGCTGCTCGGCCTGCTGCTGCTCAAATTCCTGGTCGTGCGCTATCTGCTGGCTATCATGCCGCTGCGGATGCTGATGACACCGCGCGCCACCAAGGCGCGCCGGGTGCGGCGGCGGGCGATCCTGCTGTTCCGCACGGCCGCCGAAGCGCGCACACGCGCGCGTACCGGGGTGCTCATCTACCTGTCGCTCGACGAGCATCGCGCCGAGATCGTCGCCGACAAGGCGATCAACGACAAGGTCGCGGCGGAGATATGGGGCGACGCGATGGTGGCGCTGATCGACCATGTCCGCGCCGGACGGCCCGGCGAGGGGCTGGCCGAGGCCGTACGACAGGTCGGCACCATATTGGCCGCACATTTCCCCCGCGATGCGGACGACGTCAATGAACTACCCGACAGGTTGATCGAATTATGAGTGACCAGGATATGGCGGAGCCCGAGGAAGTGATGTGGGCAGGCCGCTTCATCACCGCCAAGCGGCGCGGAAAATGGGAATATGTCGGCCGGGCGCGCGGCATTCATGCAGCCGTGATACTGGCGATCGACGATGCGCCCGACGGGCGCCACGTTTTGCTGGTGGACCAGTTCCGCGTGCCGCTCGGCCGACGCTGCATCGAACTGCCGGCGGGGCTGGTCGGCGACGACGCGGAGGGCGAGGAAAGCCTGGCCGCCGCCGCGCGGGAACTGGAGGAGGAAACCGGCTATCGCGCCGGAACACTCCACCCGGTAGGCGAATATTTCAGCTCGCCCGGAATGGTGTCGGAAAGCTTCACCCTGTTCCGCGCCGGAGCGCTGGAAAGGATCGGTGAAGGCGGCGGCGTGGGCGGGGAGGATATAAGCGTGCATCGCGTGGCGCTCGCCGACCTGCCCGACCGGGTTGCCGGCTGGCGGGCGGAGGGCGTAGCGATAGACGTCAAGCTGCTGCTGATATTGGGCGCCGCAATCGTCGGCTGACCCGCGCGGCCCTCACGGCACCCGATACCCGTCCGCAATACGGTCCAGCGCCAGGGTCATGACCAGCTTGCCCGCGCGCGCCGGCCAGCCGAGCGCGCGCTCGGCGGCGGTCAGCCCTTCCCCGGCGCAGACGACCCGCCACAATATGTCGGCCAGGCCGGGCCCCGCCTCCCTGAGGGCACCATCGAGGCGGTCGCGCGCCGACAACTGGGCAAGGCTCGGATCAGCGACGCGCGGGGGGCCGCGGCGCCCCGCCTGCGCGGGCGCCGCATCCCATCGCATCGTGACACGGGGTCCAAGCCCTGCCCTTTCCCAATCGCGCCTCAACAGTTCCGCCGCCGCATAGTGCCGCGGCGAAACCAGCCCGCGCGCGTGCAGCCAGGCGACCGGCGATTCCCCCAGATTGACCAGCAAGCGCTGGACGCGGCCCGACGGATCCTCGACATCCTGTTCGACATGCGTCGCACGCATCTGTTCCTCCTCGCCAACTTGCCAACTTGCCAACGCTAAGAATGCGATTGCCATAATGGATGATGTGTAGGAAAGTGAAAAACCAAATAGGTTATGGAGCCGTGCAATGATAACCCGTATCCGCGACGTCCGCCGCGCCAAGGGGCTTACGCTGGAGCAGGTAGGCGCGCGGTGCGATCCGCCGACGACGGCGCAGACCATCGGTCGCCTGGAGACAGGCACGCGCACTCTCTCGGTCAAATGGCTCAACCGGATCGCCAATGCGCTCGACGTGCCGAGCGCGGCGCTGGTCCAGCTGCCCGGACAGGATCTTTTGCCAGTGGCGGCGCTTCTGGGGCCGGAAGGCGCGCGCGCGCCGACGCGCCACCTGTCGCTCGCCGTGCCCACGGCCGGCGGCGACATGATCGGCCTGATGGTAACGGGCGGCGTAGGCGATTATCGCAGCGGCGACGAGCTATGGTGCCGACGTGTCGGTCCGGAGGGATTTGCCGGTGCGCTCAATCGCGACGTACTGGTCCCGCGCCCGGCCGGCCGCTTTCTGTTCGGGCGGCTGATCGGCAAGGAAGAAGGCCGGCTGCTGCTGCTGCCACCCGGCAGCGGAAGCCGCCAGCAGATCGTCACCGACCCGCCCTGGATCGCGATCGCCATGCAGATGGTCCGCAAACTGTGAGACGCCACTGGCCCAGCGGTGCCGTGGCGCTATAAGGGCCGGATATGGCGCTCAACATCCTCATGCTGTCCACGCTGTTCCCTGACATAAGCCGCCCGAATTTCGGTGTTTTCGTCGAACGGCAGGCGCGCGAGCTTGCGAGCCGGACCGAGGCGGACGTCACCGTGGTGGCGCCGGTTGGCCTGCCGCCCTGGCCGCTGTCGCTGTCCGGACGCTATGCCCCGCTACGCTCCCTCCCGCGCGCCGAACGGTGGCGCAACCTGAGGGTCTACCGGCCCACATTTCCGATCGTCCCAGCAATCGGCGGACGGCTCAACGTGACGACGATGACACGCGCGATCCTGCCCCTAGTGCGCCGGCTCCATGCCGAACGACCCTTCGACGTCATCGACGCCAGCTTTTTCTATCCCGATGGGCCTGTGGCCCAGCGTATCGCGCGAAAGCTCGGAATTCCCTTTTCGATCAAGGCGCGCGGCGCGGACATCCACTATTGGGGCACGCGATGGGATACCCGTCGCGCGGTGCGCAAGGCGGCGGGCGAAGCGGCCGGGCTGCTTGCGGTGTCGGCCGCGATGCGCGGTTCAATGGCCGACATGGGCATCGATCCGGAAAAGATACGCGTCCACTATACCGGCGTCGATCTCGATCGCTTCGAGATCGCCGACCAAGCGGCGGCCAAGGCCGCGCTGGGGTTTGACGGCCCGGTCGTGCTGTGCGTAGGCGCGCTGATCCCGCGCAAGGGTCAGTCGCTGCTGATCGACGCACTCGCGCAGCTGCCCGGCGTCAGTCTGGTGCTGGCAGGGGATGGCCCCGACCGGCGAGCGCTGGAGCGACAAGCGCAGGAGACCCGCGTGGATGACAGGGTCGGCTTTCTGGGCGCGGTCCCGCACGACAGGCTCCCCGCCTTGTTCGCCGCGGCGGACGTGATGGCCCTGCCCTCCGCGTCCGAAGGGCTCGCCAATGCGTGGGTGGAAGCGCTGGCCTGCGGCACACCGATCGTCATCAGCGATGTAGGCGGCGCCCGCGAATTGCTGGACAGAACGGAAGCCGGCAGGATCGCGGCGCGCGAGCCGGGCGCCATCGCCGCCGCCGTCCGCGATCTTCTGTCCGCTCCCCCCGACCGGCACATGGTGCGGCAGTCGGCGCTGCGCTTCACATGGACTGCAAATGGCGACGGCCTGCTGGCCCATTTGCAGGATATCGCGCGATGATCCGCCATGTCGTGGCGCCATCGGTCCGTAACGGGCTGTTGCTGCTGCTCGCTACCTTGCCGGGCGCCGGAAGGACCGCAACGAACCCCGGTCCACCGCTGGTACTTGCCGCCGCCAGCCTGCAGGAATCGCTCAGCGCCGCCGCCGATGCCTGGGCGCGCACCGGGCACCCGCGCCCGATACTGTCCTTCGCAGGTTCGTCCGCCCTGGCGCGGCAGATCAAGGCAGGGGCCGCGGCCGACCTGTTCATCTCCGCCGATGAGGAATGGATGGACGATGTCGAGCAGGCTCGGCTGCTGCGTGCGGGCACCCGCGCCGACATGGCCGGCAACAGGCTGGCGCTGGTCGCGCCGCGCAATGCCGGCATTCGACTGAAAATCGGCCGGGGAATGCCCCTCATCCGCGCGATCGGAACGGGAACGCTGGCGATGGCCGATCCGGACAGCGTGCCGGCCGGCCGCTATGGCAAGGCCGCGCTCATTTCACTGGGCGTGTGGCGATCGGTCAGCGGACGCATCGCGCGCACGGAAAATGTGCGCGCCGCGCTGGCACTGGTCGAACGCGGCGCATCTCCGCTCGGCATCGTCTACGCGACCGATGCGCGGGTGTCGAAGGGCGCCCGGATCGTTGGCGTGTTTCCAGCGACCTCGCATCCGCCGATCCGCTATCCGCTTGCCTTG
>JBEVME010000117.1:0-2897 GCA_040508785.1 Sphingobium sp. | reverse complement strand
GCCGGTGCGAAAGCATCGGCCCTATTTTTTTGCCCGTGCTGCCGGCCTTGCCGGAGTGACGACGCCACCAGGCCTCTCGCGCTTTCGTTTCGATATGATAGTCGGTGTCCCGCTCCGAGGACGGACCTAGACGCCAGCCGGCCGCGTCCACAGCATGTCGGATCGTGGCGTTCCGGCGGGCCAGCGCCGGGCGCGACCCGGCACCTGCAGCCCCGCACGGGCGACCCAGCCCAGCTTTTCGCGCGCGGGGGTGACCACACGCCGGTCCCATGCCTGCTCGCCCCGCCTTGCGACCTCCCGCGCGATGTCGCCATAGATGCCCGCTGCCGCCAGCACCGCCCAGGCCGCGCGCGGCGGCAGGGCGCCGGTGCCGTGACGGGCGCTTTCCTCATAGGCTGCGGCCATCTCGGCCAGGCGCCATCCGAGCATGGCCAGTTTCGGCCGCGCCCAGGGCTTCATATGCTCGCCCGGCGGCAGGTCCATCTCGGCCAGCCATGCCTCGGGCAGGTAGCATCGGTCCGCGGCGTCATCTTCGCCGATGTCCCGCGCGATGTTCGCCAGCTGGAAGGCCAGGCCAAGGTCGCACGCCCGGTCGAGCGTCGCTTCGTCCGCCGGATCGACCCCCATCAGCACCGCCATCATGCAGCCCACCGACCCCGCAACATGATAGCAATAGCGCATCAGGTCCGCCTCACTGCGCGGCCGCCACTCCCGGGCATCGAGCGCAAAGCCCTCGATCAGGTCATGGGCATAGCGCGGCGGGATCGCGCACTCGCGCATCACCAGCCCGAACCCGTCGAACGCCGGATCGCCGGTCGGCTGGCCGCTCAGGGCCGTATCGGTGAGCACTCGCATCGTGGACAGCCGCGTCTGCGCGTCGTCCACGCTCGACATGGCGCCGCCATGGTCCTGCCCGTCGGCCATGTCGTCGCACTTGCGGCACCAGGCATAGAGCAGCCAGGCCCGCTCGCGGGTCTGCCGGTCGAACAGCTTCGACGCGAGGGCGAAGGATCTGGACCCTCGCGCGATGCTCGTCCGGGCATGGGCGACGAGAGCTTCGCGATCAGGCTTATGCCTCTCCCCTTCAGCGGAGGGGTTGGGATAGGGCTGGTCGGTCACGAGACGCTTTCCCCACAGGGATGTTTCACAACCGCTCGGCCTTCATCGCGAAAATCGTCTCATGCGGCTCATAGGCGGCCATGCGGTCGAGCAGCACGTCGATGCCATAGGCATGGACCAGGATGCCGGCATGTTGGGGGCGAATGAAGCCGGTCGCGATCATGTGGCGGTTGAAGGCGATCAGCTGGTCGAAGAAGCCACCGACATTGAGCAGCCCCACCGGCTTGCCGTGATAGCCCAGCTGCGCCCAGCTGATCGCTTCCCACAGCTCGTCCATCGTCCCTACGCCGCCAGGCAGGGTCACGAAGCCGTCGGACAGGTCGGTGAACAACTGCTTCCTCTGATGCATGGTCTGGACAACATGCAATGTCGTGCAGCCGCGATGCGCCACCTCGGCACCGACCAGCGCCTCGGGGATCACGCCGATCACTTCGCCGCCCGCTTCGAGCGCCGCGTCCGCCACCGCGCCCATCAGCCCAAGCCGCCCGCCGCCGTAGACGACGCCGATGCCCCTTTGCGCCAGCGTCCGGCCCACGCTCCGCGCCACCTCGACAAAGGAGGCATCGGCCGGCGTCGCGGAGCCACAATAAACGGCCAGTCTCTTCATCGCCCGTCCCACATCAGAAAGAGGGCGTGATGCCCGCGCCCAGATCGTCCAGCATCAGCGCCGCGGTTGCCTTGGCGCTGCCGACCACGCCAGGGATGCCCGCGCCCGGATGCGTGCCCGCCCCGACCAGATAGAGGTTGGGAATGACGTCGTCGCGATTATGCGCACGGAACCAGGCGCTCTGGGTCAGCAGCGGCTCCAGGCTGAAGGCGCTGCCCAGATGCGCGCTGAGATCGCGCCCGAAATCGCTCGGCGCATAATGGAATTGGGTCACGATCCGCGATCGGATGTCGGGGATGAGCCGGTGCTGGATCTCGTCCAGGATGCGTTCGGCATAGGCGGGCGCGAAGCGATCCCAGTCGATCGGCAGCTTGCCCATATGCGGTACGGGCGCCAGCGCGTAGAAGGTCGAATGGCCTTCGGGCGCCATCGAAGGATCGGTGACGGTCGGATGGTGCAGGTACAGCGAGAAATCCTGCGGCAGCACCCCATGATCGTAGATGTCGGTCAACAACCCCTTATAGCGCGGGCCGAACAGGATCATGTGATGGGGAATGCCAGGCCAGCTGCCCTTGATGCCGAAATGCAGCACGAACAGGCTGGGCGACCATTTCTTCCGCTCCAGCTTCGCGGCCTGCTTCACCCCGCGCGGATGTGCGCCCAGCAGATCCTTGTAGCTGTGCATCAGATCGGCGTTGGAGGCGATCGCGTCGGCCTCGCCGCGCCAGCCGCTTTGGGTCCGCACCGCGACCGCGCGGTCGCCATGGGTCTCGATTTCGGCCACCTTGTCGCCCAGGCGCATGGTGCCGCCCAGCCGCTCGAAATGGGTCGCCATGCCCTGCACCAGCCGATTGGTGCCGCCCTTCGCGAACCAGACACCGCCATCCTTTTCCAGCTTGTGGATCAGGGCATAGATCGAACTGGTGGTCATAGGATTGCCGCCCACCAGCAGCGTGTGGAACGACAGCGCCTGCCGCAGATGCTCATCCTGCACGAAGCTGGAGACCATCGAATAGACGGAGCGCCACGCCTGGTATTTCGCCAGCGCCGGTGCCGCCGTCAGCATCGACTTGAAATCAAGGAACGGCACCGCCCCCAGCTTCAGATAGCCTTCGCGGTACACGCCCGCCGAGTAATCGAGGAAGCGGCGATACCCCTCCACGTCGGCGGG
>JBEVME010000090.1:0-2778 GCA_040508785.1 Sphingobium sp. | reverse complement strand
ACTTCACGATGTAGGGCAGCAGGCCCAGATGACGGGCGCGCTTGATGGCCTGGGCCAGTTCGCGCTGCTTCTTGGCCGAAACGGCCGTGATGCGGCTGGGGACGATCTTGCCGCGCTCGGACACGAAGCCCTGAAGCAGACGGACGTCCTTATAATCGATCTTCGGCGCATCCTTGGCGGCGAAGGGGCAGCTCTTGCGGCGGCGGAAAAATGGGCGTGCCATGGGTCAGATCTCCTTATTCGCCAGCCGGGGCATCTTCGCGGTCGCGGCGCGGGCCACGATCGCCGCGATCACCACCACGGTCGCCACGGTCGCCGCGATCACCACGGTCGCCGCGCGGGCCACGATCGCCGCGTTCGCTGCGTTCCTGCTTGCGCATCATGACCGACTGACCGGCTTCCAGCTCATCGACCTTGATGGTCATGTAGCGGATGATGTCTTCGTTGATCTGCGTCTGGCGCTCCAGCTCGGCGACGACGCCGGCAGGCGCGTCGATGTTGAGCATCACATAATGCGCCTTGCGGTTCTTGGCGATCTTGTACGCCAGGCTGCGCAGGCCCCAGGTCTCGACCTTGGTCACCTTGCCCGCATTGTCTTCGACGATCTTGGTGGCGGTTTCCGCCAGTGCATCCACCTGCGCCTGTGCCAGATCCTGGCGCGCAAGGAACACATGCTCGTAAAGAGCCATGTCTTTTGCCTCATTGTTGGCCGATCGCTGACGAGCGCCCCATGCGCTTCGCCCCTCCGGCTGTCGTCTCATATTCCGCGCACGCCGAGTCACCTCGGAGACGCGCGAAGCGGCGCCTATGGCCGATGACCGGGCAAAAGGCAAGCAGGACGCCGCGATGCCGCTTGCAGCGACGAAATCGCACCCTATGCAGACATGATCATCAAGAGGGGAAGTCCATGGCCGTCGCGATCGCCGCGCTTTCGCTGTTCCTGCTGATGCTGGCGGCCTATCGGGGGATGAGCGTTATCATCATGGCCCCGCTGCTCGCGATGCTGGCCGTGTTCCTGACCGATCCGGCGGCGGTGCCGGCAGCCTTTTCCGGCCTGTTCATGGATCGGGTCGGCAGCTTCCTAAAACTCTACTTCCCCGTCTTCCTGCTCGGTGCGCTGTTCGGCAAGCTGGTCGAGATGTCGGGCTTTTCCCGCGCCATCGTCTCGGCGGTGATCGGCGCGGTGGGCGCCGCGCGCGCCATTCCCGCGATCGTGCTGGTGACGGCGCTGCTGACCTATGGCGGCGTGTCGGTCTTCGTCGCGGTGTTCGCGGTCTATCCCTTCGCCGCCGAGATGTTCCGCCGCGCCGATGTGCCCAAGCGGCTGGTGCCCGCCACCATAGGTCTCGGCGCGCTGACCTTCACCATGGACGCGCTGCCCGGCACGCCACAAATCCAGAACATCATCCCGACAAGCTTTTTCGGCACCACCACCTGGGCCGCGCCGCTGCTGGGTCTGGTCGGGTCGGTCGCGATCCTCTGCGTGGGCCTTGCCTATCTTGGCTGGCGGCGCCGCGCGATGCTGGCGGCGGGCGAAGGCTATGGCGCGCCCGAAACGCTGGTGAACGAGCCCGATCCCGCGCCGGACGATGAGGCGCGCGTCCATCCGCTGATCGCGCTGCTGCCGCTGGTCGTGGTGGGCGTCGCCAATCTGGCGCTGACCCTGATCATTCCCCGTCTCGTGGACGCGCCGCAGGTCAGCCTGTCGCTCGCTGGCATGGCGCAGCCCGTGACGGTCGAAGTCGCGCAGGTCGCCGCGCTCTGGGCGGTGGAGGGCGCGCTGCTGCTCGGCATCGCCACCATCCTGCTCTTCGCCTTCCGCCCGGTCGCCCGCCGCTTTGCCGAAGGGTCGAAGGCGGCGGTCGGCGGTGCGCTGCTCGCGGGTATGAATACGGCGGTCGAATATGGCTTCGGCGCGGTCATCGCCGCCTTGCCGGGTTTCCTGATCGTCAAGGAAGCGCTGCGCGCCGTGCCCGATCCGCTGATCAACGAAGCGATCACCGTCACCGCGCTCGCCGGCATCACCGGCTCGGCCTCGGGCGGCCTGTCGATCGCGCTCGCGGCGATGGCGGATCAGTTCATCGGCGCGGCCGACGCCGCCGGCATCCCGCGCGACGTCCTCCACCGCGTCGCCGCCATGGCGAGCGGCGGCATGGACAGCCTGCCGCATAATGGCGCGATCATCACGCTGCTCGCGGTCACGGGCCTGACCCACCGGCAGGCCTATAAGGATATATTCGCGCTGACCCTTATCAAGACAGGCGCGGTCTTCCTGGTGATCGCGACCTATTATCTGACCGGACTGGTCTGAACGATCAGCTCAACTCGCCCGATGCATCAGCGCCGTCACCTCGAACTGCGCGCGGGTCGAGGCATCTGCATGGGCGAGCAGTTCGCTGACCTTTTCCTGCAAGGTCGCGCCCGCCGCTTCTTCGGGATCGTCGAACGCCATCGCCCATTCGCCAAATTCGCGCATGCTGAGGTCACGCGTGCGCAGCGTCACGACGCCGTGATGGCGGTCATCGGCGCAAATCCGCTCGAAAGTTTGCTTAACGGCGGCCTCCGGACCTTCCAGCACCTGAAGAAAGCGTCGCGAGTTGAACAGCAGCAGCCCGGTCACATCGGCGCGGCGATTGTTGATCCGGGAAGTCTGAACGATCGAACGGCATTGCGCGACCGACATGGGCACGCGCGTGCTGCTGATATACATGATCTGGTGATAGGGCATAGGTCCGTCCATCCTGTCTTGCCGGACATTCTGAACGGAAATCCTTAAAA
>JBEVME010000089.1:0-7664 GCA_040508785.1 Sphingobium sp. | reverse complement strand
CCATAGGCCGCCGCGCGCACCGCGATATTCTCGCTGCCCGTGCAGTTGGCGAAGCTGGTATGCTCCGAATAGAGATTGTTCTGGCACAGGAAGATCGTCGGCAGCTTCCAGACCGCCGCCAGGTTCAGCGCCTCATGGAAGGCACCGATATTGCTCGCGCCGTCGCCGAAGCTGGTCAGCGCGATGCGGCCGTCGCCATTGATCTGGCTGGCGAGCGCGAGGCCGTTGGCGATCGGGATGCCGGATCCGACGACGCCGGTCGTCACCACCACGCCCGAGGCCGGATGGGTGATGTGCATCGGCCCGCCCTTGCCCTTGCAGGAGCCGGACGCCTTGCCGGCATATTCGGCCCACAATTCCTTGAGCGGCACGCCCTTTGCCAAATGGTCGTGCAGGCCGCGATAGATGGTCACGACATAATCGTCGGCCGCCAGGTTGACCATTGTCGCGGCGGCCAGCACTTCCTGCCCGCGCGGCGAATAATAGGGCGCCTTGATGCGGCCCGCGCGGATGGTTTTCAGGAACTGTTCGCCGCAATGGCGGATCAGTTGCGCGCGCCGGTAGATTTCGACGAGCGTGTCGCCGTCGGGCGCATTGGTGGCGGCCGCCTGGCCAGGATCAGTCATTCGCGGTTCCTTGCTTGGGATTGGGCTTGGGATTGGGCTTGGGATTGGGATTGGCATATTCGGGATCGGGATTGACGGGCATCACGCCCTTCCGTTCGACGATGATATCGCCGCTCGGCACCAGCTGGCAGGCGAGACGGGTGGCCGGTCCCTGCATATGCGGCGGCACCGCCAGCAGCGCGGCGCGCTCCTTGGGCGAGGGCGGCGCAAGCGGATCGCTGTGCGACACGACGCGGCAATAGCAGCTGCCGCACAAAGCCGCGCCGTTGCAGATGGTCGGCCAGCGCAGGCCCGCGCGGCGGGCGGCGCGCATCAGCGGTTCGCCCGGCAGCGTTTCGATCACGCGACCCAGCGGCTCCACGCGCACCACGGCGCCCTGTGCCGGCCGCTCAGCCATGGCCGCCGCCACACTCACAGAGCAGATTGCTTCAGGCCCAGCTGCCTTTCGAGCAGCTTGTGGAAATGGCGGATGCGCAGCTCCTGATATTCGGTCAGTACCAGATTACCGTCGGCCAGATTCTTCATGCCGCGCTGGACGGCGGGCAACTGGACGTCGTCCTGGTGCAGCACCAGCGCCAGGCCGCCCAGCTGGGTCTGTTCCATCAGGCTGTCGTCATAGTCCAGATAGGCGGTCTCGCAGGAAGGCGGCCGATCGCCCTCGAACGGATGGAACAGCATCACATCCCAGATGCAGCTGTCTGGAGTCTCGCCCGGCCGGAAACGATAGACCAGCGGATAGGCGAAGCCGCCCCAGGGCATGAAATTGGGGAACATGAAATAGGATATGGCGTCCAGCGTTTCGGCGGTGGAGACGCCCGACATGTCGACGCCCCAACGCTTGGCATAGGCCTGCCGCACGATGCGCGCACCCGCGTCGCGGCTGTCCTCTCCTGGCTTGATCTCGCCTTCCGGCGTTCCGGCCAGTTCGGGCATGAAGCCGTAGAGGAACATGGCGAACGTCTCTTCGGGCGCGGGAGGCGGGTCGAGCCGGGGCGAGGGATAGCCCAGCACGATCTGCATCCGGCTCATGTTCGGCGCATCGTCGAAAATGTCGAGCTGGCCGCAGTCGTCGGCATTGAGCGCCGCGCCCTGGCTGTGCGAGGCGAAGGCGTGGAAGCCCTCGATGAACGCGTCCTGCCCCGCCTTCCAGTTGCAGCGCACCTTCTTCTGGACGTGCGCGGCCTTGTAGCGTTTGGTGAAGTCCCAGCTTTGCCAATGGTCGTTCCAGCGCGCGCCCATGAAGGTCTCGAGGTCCGGCGCGTCCTTGTCGAAGTTGACGAACAGGAAGCCGTTCCATTCGGCCACGCGGACTTCGGGCAGCCGGAACTTCTCTTCCTCGACCTGCGGGAAGTCCCATTTGGACGGGGTCCATTTAAGGTTGCCCTCAAGCCCCCAGGTGAAGAAATGATAGGGGCATTTGAGTTCGGCCTGATGGCTGTGGGTCTCGCACAATTCCCGGCCGCGATGGAGGCAGGCATTGACGAACGCCTTCACCCCGCCGTCGCGCTGACGCACGATCAGGACGGAGCGGTCGAGGATGCGATAGACGTGGATGTCGCCCGCATTGGGGATGTCCTGTCCCCAGCAGGCAAACTGCCACACCTTGGGCCACAATTTCTGGGCCTCCAGATCGGCGAAAGCCTGCGAAAAATAGCGGTCGGCAGGGATCGGGTCGCTGCCCAGCGTCCGGCGCGGGTCCTCGAGCAGATTGGCGGGCGGCGCGATCGCGTCGCGGCGCAGCACGTCGCCGACGAACAGCGCGGGCCGCGTCGGCTCCGCCCGCAATGGCGGCGGATCGTACAGCTCGGCTTCGCCCCCTGCTGCGCCATCGAAAGAATCCATCGCGCCTCTCCTCTCGTCGCAGACTGCGATCGCCGCGTGGCGGGCAGTCCGTCGCATGATTCTAGATTAGATCAATAGTCGACACGGTGTCAAACAATATAGCCGGCAGCGCGGCCACCGTCAGGCCGCGCGCGCGGTGCCTGCGAAGCGCGCGATGTCGCGCGCCAGCAGGTCGATCGACACGTCCTGGTCCTGGGTCCAGGCGCTGAAGGCGGAATAGAGCGACATTTCCTCGATCCGCCGGAGCAGCACATGGAATTCGGCCCGGCGTATTCGCCCCTCGTCCTCGGTGCTGAGCGCGAGCAGCGGCACGCGACGCGCCAGCGACGCGACGACCCGGCGATGCTCCTCGAAAATCACGCTCATCATCTCGGGATTGCTCGACAGCGCCCGGTAGACGATCAGGATATACTGCCGCTCCTGCCGGAAGCTGGCGAAAAACCGCTCCAGCCAGCCGCGGATCTTGCGCTCGCTACCCAGCACGTCGGCGGTCAGGCCGCGATAGCGCCGCAACTGCCAGCGCACCTCCCGGATGAAGACCGCCTGGATCAGGTCCTCCAGGGACCGGAAATGGAGATAGAAGGCGGCGCGGCTGACCCCCGCCGCCCGCGCGACATCCTCGACCCTGGGCGCGATGAAGCCGCGATCGGCGAACAGCTCGCGGCCGGCATGAAGGATCAGCCGCCGCGTCCGGATCTTGCGCAGGTCCCATTTGGTCAGATGATCGCGCGCGGCCTCCTCCGCGCCCGGCGCATCCCACTCGGCAGCGGCCTCCGCATTGAGATGCGCCTGGGTCTCGATCTTCGCCATCATCGCGCTGCCTGCTCCCGCCTACCGATGGAATACGATCGGCAGGATGCAAGGCGTTCGCTCGGGGCAGATCTCATTCATCATCTACCATGGCGCGGATATGCGCATGGTAATTGGCGATAATGCCCTCCTGGATCGGATTGACGCGCGCGCCCTTGAAGCCCCGGCTGCGCACGCCCGCCTGCATGTAGGGCAGATTGGCGAAATCCTGCGCCAGGAAGGACGGAAGCGCGTCGAAGGTGCGCCAGTCGGGATAGTGGGTCTGCGTGACCTCCGGTGCATAGCCGGGCGCATAGCGCTCCAGCGCCCAGAATTCGAACAGGCATTTTTCCGGGTCCTCGCCTCGCCCCAGCGGCCGGGCACGATACCAGAGCGAGGCGGTCGGCTGCGGCAGAACGACCATGTTGGGAAAGATATGCCAGGTGCTGCCGTTCATCCCCATCTGTTCCGGCGTGATCGCCGGCCAGCCGACGCCCGACGCTTCGGCCGCCTCGCGCCGGAATTTGAGCGTCGCGCCCAGCGCTTCGGGCGCGGACACGTCAGCGGGCAGTTCGGTCAGGATGCGGGCGGCGGCCGCCATGTCGCGTTCGGCGAACACGCTTTTCACGTCGAACACCATCTGGCGCATGAACTCCAGCACCAGCGGCCGCACATCGTCGGGCATCGGCTGGTTGAGCAGCGGCGAGGGCGTGCCCAGCCCGCCCGCGTCGGCGGAGCGGCGCAGATAGCCGTGCGGGCCGGTGATGTTGGCCGTCGTGCGATCGTCGAAGGCCTTCAGCAGCTGCGGATGGGTCGTCTGGACGTGATAGGCCTCGTCGAAAGCCTCGATCGCCAGCTTCCAGTTGCAGTTGATCTCGACCGACGCAGCCCAGCGGAACCGCTGATTCTCGATCTCATAGGGTCCGAGCTTCGTGATGACCTCACCCAGGAATTCGGCCAGCGGCGGCGCGGACGGGTCCATGTTGATGAACACGAAACCACCCCACTGGCCGCACTGCACCTCCACCAGGTTGCGATCCGACTCCTCCAGGCTGCCCTGCCAGTCCGCGCCATAGGGGATATGGGTGCAGCGGCCGTCCAGCTTGAAACGCCAGCCGTGGAAGGGGCACACGATCTCGCGCGTACGGCGCGGGCCGGTCGCCAACTGCCGTCCGCGATGCGGGCAGGCATTGTAGAAGGCCTTCACCTCCTGCGCCGAGGTCCGCACGACCAGGATCGATTCGTCGCAGATATCGTAGACCAGCTGGCTGCCGACATCGGGCAGTTCCTCGGCACGGCAGGCGACCTGCCAGGTGCGCGGCCACAATTTTTCCTTTTCGCGGCGCGCGAAATCCGTGCCCGCATAATGTTCGGCAGGGATGAAATAGGGGTCGGCCTTGACCTGACCGGGGGGCATCAACTTGGCAACCTCGCCCATCGCGCGTCTCTTCTAATTGTTGACACTACGTCCACTACTATTACAGATGCCGGGGCAACACGCGACAAAAAAACGCGCAGCCGCAGGAATAGGACAGCGTGTCGGACAGCGAGAGGATAAAGGCGAACGCCATGTCACGAAATTGCGATAGCGTAGCATGATCGATATAGCGGGGCCGCAGCGCGTGGCGCTGATTACCGGCGGCGCACGCGGCCTTGGCCGGGCGGTAGGCGAAGCGTTGGCCGCGCAGGGATGCGCGCTGTTTCTCGTGGACATATTGGGCGACCGGCTCGCCGCAACCAAGGCGGAACTGGCGGCGCAGGGCATCACGGTCGAAACCTTCACCGCCGACATCGCAGAACGCGCCCAGTGCCACGCCGCCGTCGATGCCGTGATCGCGACCTATGGCCGGCTCGACATCCTCTGCAACGCCGCCGCCATCGTGCGTTTCAACCACGCGACCGACGTGCCGGAGGCGGAATTTAACCGCATCATGGCGGTGAATGCGGCCGCGCCCTTCTGGTTCTGCCAGGCGGCGATCCCGCACCTGATCGAAACCAGGGGCAATATCGTCAATGTCGCGTCGCAGGCGGGGCTGATGGGCTGCCCCTATATCGTGCCCTATACTGCTTCGAAGGGCGCGGTGATCCAGATGACCAAGAGCCTGGCGATGGAATATATGGACGCGCCGATCCGCATCAACGCGGTCTGCCCCGGCACGATGGCGACCGAAATCGGCGAAGGCAACACCATGCCCGAAGGGATCGATATGGAAAAAGTGAAGCGCTATACCGGCCAGCGCCCGGCGACCCAGGCAGCGGAGGTGGCCGCGCTGATCGCCTTCGTCGCCTCACCCCAGGCGAGCGCGGTTCAGGGCTCGATCCTGACCGCCGACGGCGGGGTGACCGCAGGATGAGCGCGATCAGGATCGTCGCGACCGGCGGCGCCGGTATCGAAGCCCTTCGGATCGAGGATTGCCCGGTGCCCGATGCGCGCCCCGGCGAAGCGGTCGTCCGCTTCCGCGCAGCCAGCCTCAACTATCGCGACCTGATCGGCGTGCGCGGCGCATTGAAGGGCATGACCAAGGAGCCGGACTATGTCCCGCTTTCCTGTGGCGTAGGCGAAGTGATCGCGCTCGGTGCGGGCGTTACCCGCCTTGCCGTCGGCGATCGCGTCGCGCCGATCTTCGCGCAGGGCTGGATCGATGGCGGCAAGGAAAATATGGGCCGCTCCCATCTGGGTGGCGCGGTCGATGGCGTGGCGCGCACCTATGGCGCGTTCGACGCTGAAAATCTCGCGCTCATTCCCGATGCGATCGGGGACATGGAAGCGGCGACCCTGCCCTGCGCGGGCATCACCGCCTGGAGCGCGGTGACGCTGGCCCGCACGGTACGGCCGGGTGACCTGGTGCTGGTGCAGGGCACCGGCGGCGTATCGATGGCGGCGCTGCAATTCGCCAAGGCGGCGGGCGCGCAGGTCGTTGTCACCTCCTCCTCCAACGCAAAGCTGGCGCGGGCCGCCGCGCTCGGTGCCGATTATCTGGTCAATTACCGCGAAACGCCCGACTGGGCGGCGCAGGCGACGACGCTCGCCGGGCGCGGCGCGGAACTGCTGGTCGACGTCGTGGGGACGGGATCGCTGGCGGAATCGGCATCGGCGCTGGCGCCGGGCGGCGCGATCGCCGCGATCGGGATGCTGGACGGCGCCTTTTCCTGGGGCGCGGATATCGGCGTGTCGGTCGTCCCCGTGACCGTAGGCAGCCGCACCGCGATGGAAGCGATGCTGCGCGCGGTCGCGATCAACCATATCCGCCCGGTCGTCGATCGCGTCTGGCCGCTCGACCGGCTGGCGGCGGCGCTGACCGCGCTGGAAGCCGGCGCCTTCTTCGGCAAGATCGGTATCACGATCGACTGAGCGCGGGTCAGCCGGCCGTCTGCGCGATCTGCTCCACCAGCATCGTTACCACGTCCGGCGCCATCGTGCCCGACATGCGCAGCCCGCCCGAGCGCGCGGCCTGGTTCAGATTGGCGAGCGTACCGGCCGGATCGTCGGTCTGCATGTCGTAAATGGCGAGATAGCGGTGTGCGAGCGCGGCATCGCCCGTGGGATGGATGCGAAACCGCGTCGCGCCGGAAAAGCCCGGCAAGGCCACCACCTCGCCCAGATGGGTCTCGTCATACCATTGATTGAACGCATCATCCTGACCCTCGACCGCGTTGGTCAGGACGACGAACTTGTAATCGGCCATGTCTCTCTCCCTAAATCTATCCGTTGATGGTGAGGCCGCCGTCGACGACGATCTGCTGCCCGTGCACGAAGGCGGCGAGCGGCCCGGCCAGAAACAGCGCCGCGCGGGCGATATCGTCCGGTGTGCCGAGTCGCCTTACCACCGCGCGGTCGATGAAGGGCTGGCGATGGGCGTCGGGCGATCCGCTGGTCCCCTCGGTCGCGATCACGCCGGGCAGCAGCGCATTGACGCGGATGCCGCGCGGTCCCAGTTCGACCGCCGCCGAACGGGTGAGCGCGTTGAGCGCCGCCTTCGACGCGCCATAATGGCCAAGGCCGGGCGCCGAGGGACGCAGCGAATCGATAGAGGAGATGTTCACGATCCGTCCGCCCGGCTGCATCACCGCCGCCACCGCCTGCAACGCCACGCTCGGCCCCAGCAAGTTGATGCCCAGCGTCCGCGCCCAGGTCGCGGCGTCCAACTGGTCGAGCTCCATCATCGGATAGACCCCCGCATTGTTGACCAGCACGTCGATCCGACCGCGCGCCGCATGGACGCCGGCAATCGCCGCGCGCACCGCATCGGCATCGGCCATGTCGAGTTGCAGCGCCTGTCCCGCGGACAAGTGCGCCGCCGTCGCTTCGGCCGCCGCCAGGTCGCGATCGGCGGCGACCACGAAGGCGCCCGCAGCGCCGAACAGCAGCGCGATCGCCCGTCCGATGCCCGCGCCCGCTCCCGTTAC
>JBEVME010000087.1:0-4344 GCA_040508785.1 Sphingobium sp. | reverse complement strand
CAGGTTCTGGAGGATATCGGCATATTGACTGCCGCCCGCTGTCACTTCAGGGGCGATGGCGCCGGGACGCGCGTCATCGCCGCGCAGGCTGCCCCCGGTGTCACGATCCGCGCTCTGGTCCGATGCCTGTCCGCTGTCCCTGCGCGCTACGGCGCCGACCACCGACAGGCTCGCTGCGGGCGAGGTTGTCGTCGCCGTGTCTGTCTTGCTTTCCCCTTCAGCGACGGTTGCGCGGTGTAGGGTCGACAGGATCGACTGGGCGCCATAAGCTGTCTTTTCCGGCGTTGGCACGGCCGACGCAACGCCGTCCAATGTGGTCCGAACCGCATTCCGTCCCGCTGTCTTTTCATTGCCAACGACGGCTGGAAGGATGGCGTCGATGGGATCGGCGCTGACCACAGTTTCGCCATCGACGACCGGCATCGGCGAGGACGACAGGATCGCGGCCGCCTGACGTAGCATCGCCGCATCAATAGTCGGACGTCGTGACGGGTCGAGGGGACGTGCGCTGGACGCACCCTGTCCGCCATCGGACGTCGGGGAGAAGCCCTCGGGCGCGGCGGTCGCGGCTTTGGTCGCGGCAGAGCCGGCAACAGGAGCGGCAGCGCTGCCGCCGACCGCTACAGCAGGTAGCGCGCCAGTGGACGCGGCGCTCACTGCGGACACGGCAGGCGCTGTGCCCACGCCGACAACAGCGGCAAGCTGCGTTGGCGCGCTGTTGTCCGCTGCAGGTTGGCGAAGCTTCGCCATCTCTGCCACAGCCTTGCCTTTGCCCTTGCCCAAAACTTTTGTTGTCGGAGCGGAAGCGGCAGTGTCGGGCGACGACGTTGCGCGCGGCGCAGTGGCTTCCACTGCCACCGCAGCGGCAGCGTCTACCGCCCCGTCCTTGCCATCGGACACGAGCAGTGCGGGCGGCAATACCGCTCCACGGTCGACAGGCCCACCAAGCCCACGTCCCGGTGCTACCGCCTTCGCATCGCCCGTGATGGCAGCCAATGAAGGATCGGACGTAACCGCCGCCTGCCCGGCGACGAGGGGGGCAGACGCCTGACCCTGTTGCACAGCAACCGGCACCGGCGTCATGGCGCCCAGCGCCGCGGCACCCAGCGCCAGATCGAGAATGACCGGCTCACCCGCCTTGCCCTCGGCCGCATCGCTGTCCTTGTCCGAGTCAGCGCCCGTTTCGGCACCCGTAGCTTCGCCTAGCGCAAGGCCCTCCGGGTCTGCGGAAGCACCAGCATCGGAGGAGAGGCCCAGGCCAGCTGCCAGGGCGGCGAAATCGCTTGCCGCGCCCGGCTTCATGCCCATGCCCCTGCCCGATCCGATGGCGCCAGCGATGCCCGCAGCCTTAGTGCCTGTGGCCAGCCCGATTGTCGTGGCGATCTGTGTCATATCTCGCCCTGTTCCTTCATTTGCATGCGTTTGTAGAGGGGGATCGCGGCAATGCGCGCTTCCAGTTGATCTGCGGCGGCGCGGCGCGCCTTGTCCTTCAACCGCTCGGCGATCTCACGCTCGCGGTCGGCAGCGATAGCGGCCTGTTCCTTCAGTGCGATTCGCCGGTTGGCGTCGTACAGCGCGCCGTCCAGCTGACGTCCCGCCTGTTCGAGACGGGCGGCCAGTTCGCGCTGGGACGAAAGCGTGGACCCGTCCGTGACGCCGGAGATGGCGAACAACTCGCCGCGCATCGCCCTGATGCGGCCCGCATTATTCTCGATATGCGCTGCCTCGTCGCGCGCGGCGCTCGTCTCCGCCACGGCTAGCAGATGCTGCACATGACGCACGCGAAGCAGACGGGCCCGCTTCTTGACCAGCCCCGTCACTGCATCAGCTCCGGCGCGAAGTGAATCAGCAACTGGGCGACGCTCTCATTGATGTTCATCGTGGACTTCACGTCCTGCTTGATGAACTCCAGCACCTCCTGCCGCCGCTCGACCGCCTCGTCGATGATGGGGTCGTTGCCGGGGCGATAAGCGCCCATCAGAATGAGATCGCGATTTTCCTCATAGGCGGCCCACAGGCGCCGGTAGATGGTCGCGGCTTTCAGATGGTCAGCATCCACGACGTCCGACATGACGCGGGACAACGACTTGCCGATATCGATGGCGGGAAAGATGCCCTGTTCCGACAATTGGCGCGACAATACGAAATGGCCGTCCACGATGGCGCGGGCCGTATCCACGATAGGATCGTCGGTCGTGTCGTCGCCATCGGCAAGCACGGTGTAGATGGCGGTGATCGAGCCGCCGGAGCGGCTGTCCACGCCAGCCCGTTCACACAGCTTGGGAATGAAGGCCAAGGCGGAGGGCGGATAGCCCTTCATCGCAGGCGGCTCGCCAAGCGACAGGCCGATCTCGCGCTGGGCATGGGCGCAGCGCGTCAGGCTGTCGATCAGCAGCAGGACATTCTTGCCCTGTGCGCGGAAATATTCGGCAATAGCGGTGGCACGCGCGGCGGCGCGCAGGCGCAGCACCGGCGGATGGTCGGCGGGGACCGCGACCACGACGCTGCGGTCCATCAGGCGGCCCGCCAGCTTGGTCTCCAGAAAGTCGCTGACCTCGCGACCGCGCTCGCCGATCAGGCCGACGACCACGATATCCGCCTCCGCCCCCGCGATCATCTGGCCCATCAGCACGGATTTGCCGACGCCCGAGCCGGCGATCAGCGCGATACGCTGTCCCCGCCCGGCGGTCAGCAGCGAATTGACGGCGCGCACGCCCAGGTCGAAGGGTTCGAGCACGCGGCCCCGGTCCAGCACATTGCCGCGAACGCCCGCCAACGGCCATTGCGCATTGGCGACGATAGGCCCCTTGCGGTCGAGCGGCTGGCCCATCGCGTCCATGACACGGCCCAGCATCCCTTCGCCCACCTGCACCATATTGGCGGCGCTGTCCGGTTCGACGCGCGCGCCATTTTCCAGCGGCGCATCCTGATCGAGCGGCACGAGGATCGCACGCGTCCCCTTAAAACCCACCACCTCGGCGCGCACTTCCGTCCCGTCGGCGGCACGGATGCGCGCGCCCGAACCCATGGGGCGGGAAAAGCCGGTGACTTCCAGCATGCCGCCATCATGGCCGACCAGCCGACCGACATGGCGCGGCTGGCTGTTGGCGAGGGAGAAATGGTCGAGCAGCTTTGCGGCGCGGTCGATATCGGCGGCGATCACAGGCGCCCCTCCATATCGTCCATCATGGCCTTCAGGCGGGACAGGCGGATATCCGGGCCGTCCTCGATCCAGCCGTCGGATGTGGCGAGCCGGACCGATCCGCGCGAAAGCTGCGCGTTCGGAACCAGTGTCACGCTGAGACCGTCGGTGGGGATCAGGGGCAGGTCGAGCGGGCTGACCTCCAGCACGGCCTTTCCATCGTCAGGGTCGATATGGGCAGCGACAGCGGCGCACCGTTCCGCCAGCCGTGCCTCGTCCACCGGGACTTCGCCCATGATCTGCGTGACCAGGCGCAGCACGGCGGTGCTGAGCAGCGAGGCAAGCGTGCCCTCCTCCACCCCGCCCAGCTGGCCGATGGCCGCTGCAATCTCCCGGCGCAGGCTGTCGTCGGCCTCGAACGCTTCGCGGGTGACCCGCTCGCCTTCCTGAAAACCGATCAGGAAACCCTGCTGGCTCGCTTCCTCGATGGGATCGATTTCCGGCTCGGCTGCCATATGGTCGGCGACACCGGCGCGTGTGGCGGTCCAGCCAGCGCCGTCGCCCACCGCGCCGAAACGCGAGCGAAAGCCGCCGCGCGGTGCGGTCATGGTCGAAAAGCTGCTGACGGCCGATATGGGCGTCGCGGCGGCATGATCGTCCGCCTTCCAGAAGCTGGAGGACATATTAGACATAGTCGTCGCCCTTTCCGCCGAGCTGGATGGTGCCCTGTTCCGCCATGCGGCGGGCGGATGCGATGATGACCTTCTGCGATTCCAGCACGTCGGTCAGGCGCATCGGCCCACGCTCCTCCATCTCGTCGGAGATGGACTGTGCGGCGCGGGCGGACATGCAACCGAGAATCTTGGCGCGCAGCCCCTCGTTCGCGCCCTTCAGCGCGACGATCAGCTGATCATTGTCCACGGACCGCATCAACGTACCCAGATCCTTCTCGGTCAGGCCCATCAGATTGTCGAACACGAACATCTCGTCCTCGATCGACTGGGACACGCCCTTGTCGCGCTTGGTCAGCGCCTTCATGATGCGCTGCTCATGATCCTTGCGGATATTATTCATGATCGCCGCAGCCTCGATGGTGCCGCCACGCTGAGTGGACGTGCCCGTCGACTTGCGGCCGCTGCCCGCGCTGCTGAGCAGCTGTTCCAAATCGTCGAGCGCATCCGCGCTGACCGGGCCGAGCGTCG
>JBEVME010000077.1:0-29373 GCA_040508785.1 Sphingobium sp. | reverse complement strand
AGTCGGCGATTATTCCGCAGCGGCGCCCTTGGCATCCGCGACGTTGAAAGCGACCTGACGACCGCCCGAATTGCCGACGACCTTGCCATCCTTGACCGCCAGATTGAAGGCGACGGCGTCCGGATAGCGGCGGCCGGAAATGACCTGGCCGGTCTTGGTTTCCTTCACCTGGTACACATAGGTGTAGCCTTCATGGGTGAAGCGCTGCTTGCCGGCATCGTCGGCAAGGGCGGGAGTGGCGACGGCGACGCCGAGAGCGGCGACGATGATGGACTTGGACAGCATTCGCATGGGTGTGCTCCTTGTGAATGCCGATCAAACACCTCTGGATTTTTCGTTTATATCTTGTTGCGGCCAGATATGTTGCGTCGCAGCGTAGAGACAATCGCAAAGCACGGCTATCCAGTTGCAGTTTCCACAACTGACATATTTTCAGTTTTTAAGTCTTTGATTTGGCGATGATATGCTTAAATTCCTCGGGCCTGACCGGGGCTACGGACAGGCGCGACTGGCGGATCATCTCCATCGCGGCGAGCGCGGGATCGGCCTTTATCTCCTTGAGCGTGACCGGCCGCGCCAGCTTTTCCTTCGGCGCGACATGGACCGCTTTCCACTTGCCCGTGGGATCGGTGCTGTCCTGTTCCGCTTCGCCGACGATTTCCATGATCGCGACCACCTCCAGACCGATATTGCTGTGGTAGAAAAAGGCGAGATCGCCCTTCTTCATCGCCTTCATGTTGAGCTGCGCCGCATGGTTGCGTACGCCGTCCCACTCTGCCCTCCCCTTCTTGACGAGATCGTCGTAGGAAAAGACATCGGGTTCCGATTTCATCAGCCAGTAGTTCATATTTCGATCCTTGCCCGAGCGCCGGGCCACGATCAAGGATCGCTGATCGCAGGGAGACGTTAGCGTGTCGCAATCGCTGTTGGACAAGGTGCCCCTTCTGTCGATGGCCGATATGAGCAAGGCTGAATTTTCGGTCGCGTTCGGCGAATCCTTTGAGCGCTTCGGGTTCGCCATGGTGAAGGACCATGGCATGGATCTAGCGCTGGTCGATCGTGGCTGGGCGCTGGCGCGGGATTTCTTCGCGCTGCCGGATGCGGTCAAGTTTGCCTATGACGCGGCGCCTAATGGCGGGCAGCGCGGCTATACCGCGTTCGGCCGCGAGATCGCAAAGGGCGCTACCGAGAACGATCTCAAGGAATTCTGGCATGTCGGCCGCGACCTGCCGCCCGGCGATCCGCTGGCGGCCACGATGCCCCCCAATATGTGGCCGACCGAACTTCCCGCCTTTCGCGCCACGTTCACCGAGCTTTATGCGGAGTTCGACCGTATCGGCGCGCAACTGCTCTCGGCGATCGCCCTCTATCTGGGGCTGGACGAACGCTGGTTCGACGGCCCGGTCGATCATGGCAATTCGGTACTGCGCCTGCTGCACTACCCGCCGGTGTCGCCGCAGGCAGCAGGCATACGCGCGGGCGCGCATGAGGATATCAACCTCATAACCCTGCTGCTGGGTGCGGAGGAAGGCGGGTTGGAACTGAAGGACCGCAGCGGCAACTGGCTGCCGGTGGTGCCCCCGCCGGGCGCGCTTGCCATCAATGTCGGCGACATGCTGCAGCGGCTGACCAACCATCGCCTGCCCTCAACCAGCCATCGGGTCGTCAATCCACCACCGGAGCGGCGCGGCCATGCGCGCTATTCCATGCCCTTCTTCCTGCATCTCCGGCCGGACTTCATCATCGACGCGCTACCGCAATGCGTGGACGCCGACCACCCCCGGCGCGATCCCCCGATCAGCGCGGACGATTATCTGAAAGAGCGGCTGCGCGAGATCGGGCTGGTGAAGGGGTAATCTGTCATGCTGAAACAGATTTCAGCATGACGGCAGGTGATCAGGTCGGCACCTTATTTCCGACTACGCCCAAGCGTGATGCCGATTTCCTCGTCGGCCTCGCTCAGCGCCAGCTTGACGATCTTGATCTCGACCTGATCGACCTTGTCATCCTGCATGAACAGCGTGTCGGCGATATGATCGGCGACGGCCTCGATCAGCGTGAAGTGCATCCCCGGCGGCAGCGCGCTGGTGGCGGCGTGCTTCAGGTCCATGTAATTTTTCGATCGCGACAGCGGCGTGCGCGGATCGTAATGATTGGCGATTTTCAACAGCGCGCGGATCGAAATCCGCAACGGCTGGGGCAAATGCGTTTCCTCGGAATATATACCGGTCAGCACATCCACGCGGAGGTTGTTGACCTCCAGGATCAGAAAGTCGTCAGATCGCCTGTCCATATTCTGCCATATGCGGCCGCCATTCTGCGTGTGGAATGCGGCGAGTTTGTGCTTCCCTTTTGGTCGTCAGTCGCTAAAGCGCCGCTTCCCGGCGCGCTCCATGCGCCATCGCAGGCGGATCGGCAAGACGTGACGGTGATTGTTCCTCTCGATACGCAGCCCCACGCTGCGCTGGAACAGTTGCTGGACGCCGCATTCGGGCCCGATCGGCGCGCCCGGACAGCCTATCTGATCCGCACCGGCATGGCGCAGTTGCCCGACCTGTCCTTCGGGCTGATCGACGACCAGGGCAAGCTCATCGGCTCGCTGCAGAGCTGGCCGGTGGCGCTGACGTCAGCCGCTGGCAAGCAGACCCCGCTCATCATGGTCGGACCGGTCGCGGTGGCGCCTTCGCTCCAGCGCGAGGGTCACGGCCGAAGGCTGATGGACCACGCCGTTGCGGTGGCGCGCACCAGGCCGGGCGATCCGCTGATGCTGATCGGCGACCCGGAATATTATGCCCGCTTCTGGGGCTTTTCCGCCGACGGGACCGCCGGCTGGCGCGCGCCCGGACCCGTCGATCCGCGGCGCTTGCTGGCACTGTCGACGAACGGCGCGGTCATAGGCGGCGAAGGGATGCTTGGCCCCCGCGTGCGGGCCGAAGCCTGAACCGGTCGTCAGCGCGGGCACAAGGTCGAGCTGGAATGCGCCAACGGGCCATCGCCGCCAATTCCCTTTTGCGTTCGTGACGCGACGATCCTATCTCCACGCTCATGCCGATGGACCCAGCCCCCGATCTTGCCGACCTGTCGCTCGCCGAGGTCGCGCGGCTGCTGGCGGAAAAGCGCCTGCCGCCGGTCGAGAAATGGAATCCCGACCATTGTGGCGACAGCGAGATGCGGATCGCGCGCGACGGCACCTGGTTCCACCAGGGGTCGCCGATCGGGCGCGAGGCGATGGTGCGCTTGTTTTCCACCATATTGCGCCGCGAACCGGATGGATCGCATGTGCTCGTCACCCCTGTGGAAAAGCTGTCCATTGACGTCGAAGATGCCGCTTTCGTGGCGGTCGAGCTGAAGACCGAGGGCAAGGGCGAGAGCCGCTCGCTCGCGTTTCGGCTCAACACTGGCGACCTGGTGGCGGCCGGGCCGACCAATGGCATAAGCCTGCGGCCTCACGAGGACGGCCCCCATCCCTATGTGCATGTGCGCGGCGGCCTTGAAGCGCTGATCGCGCGCAGCGTCTATTACGAACTGATGAACCTCGCGCTGGAAGAGGAAGGCGACCGACACGGCATCGGGCTGTGGAGCAACGGCGTCTATTTCCCACTGGACGGGGCTGGATGAGCCTGGCTGCACGGCTGCGCGCCGCCCTTGAGGAAGGCCATCGCCGCACGATCGACTTCGAGCCGGGGGAGACGCGCGATCCCCGCATTGACGGCGTCGTCGCGCTCGCGCCCGCGGCAGTGCTGGTGGCGATCACCGACCGGCCCGACCCCGGGCTGATCCTGACCCAGCGATCGGCCCATCTGCGCAAGCATCCCGGACAGATCGCCTTTCCGGGCGGGCGCGTGGATGCGGAGGATGCGGATGAAGTGGCGGGGGCGCTGCGCGAAGCGCATGAGGAAATCGGCCTGCCGCCACATGCCGTCGACGTTGTCGGCCTGTCGGACCGCTACCATACCTTCACCGGCTTCGACATCGTGCCGGTATTGGGCGTAGTGCCGCCCGACCTGCCGCTCGTGCCACAGGAAAGCGAGGTCGCGGACTGGTTCGAAATGCCCTTTTCCTACGCGCTGGACCCCGCCAACCGTGTGCGCCAGTCGATGGAGTTCCAGGGCAGGGAGCGCTTCTTCTACGAGATATTCTGGCAGGACCGTCGCATATGGGGCGTGACCGCAGCAATCCTGGCCAACCTTTCGCGACGCATCGACCATGACCGCCTCGCTGCCTGACGCCGAATGGCGCCACCGGGCCGGGCTGGACGGGCTGCTCGACGCGCTGGGCGCGGCCGATGGCGATGCCCGCTATGTCGGCGGCGCCGTCCGCGACACGCTGATCGGCCTCCCGGTGAGCGATGTCGACGTGGCCACCGTGCACGATCCGCAGACCGTGATCGAAAGGCTGGAGCGGGCGGGCATCAAGGCAGTCCCCACCGGCATCGATCATGGTACGATCACGGCTGTGACCGCAGGCTCCCCGGTCGAGGTCACGACCCTGCGCCGCGACGTCAGCACCGACGGGCGCCGCGCGACGGTGGCCTTCACCGACGACTGGCGCGAAGACGCCGCTCGCCGCGATTTCACGATCAACGCGCTCTATGCCGATCCGGCCACTGGGGAGGTCAGCGACTATTTCGGTGGGATCGAGGACCTTCGCGCCGGCCGCGTCCGCTTCATCGGCGATGCCTCGGCGCGAATCACGGAGGATCATCTGCGCATCCTGCGTTATTTCCGTTTTCTCGCCCGCTTCGGGCGGGGCGAGCCGGATTCCGAGGCCTATGGCGCCTGCCGCGCGGCGGCGAGCCAGTTGATGGGCCTGTCGCGAGAGCGGATCGCGGACGAACTGCTGAAGCTGCTCGCCGTCGAGGAGCCGGTACCGGCGCTGCGCCTGATGGTCGAGGGCGACATTCTGCGGGCTATCCTCCCCGAGGTGGGGGCGGCAGGCGTGGATCATGTCGCCTCGCTCCAGTCGCGCGAGCGCGACGCGGGTATCGCGCCCTCGCCCGTACGACGCCTGGCAGCGCTCCTGCCTCGCGATCCGGCGATCGCCGACGCGGTCGGCGCTCGCCTCAAACTGTCGCGCAGGATGCGCGCGCGGCTGACGGCTGCGCTTGCGCCTGCTGTCGACGTGGACGCGCGCGCACTCGCATATCATTTCGGCATGGAGAGCGCAGTCGACAGGCTGCTGCTCGATAGCGGAGACCTGCAGCGCATCGGGGCGCTGGTCGGCTGGCAGTCGCCCGATCTGCCGATCGGCGGCGGCGCGCTGATTGGGCGGGGACTGGCGCCCGGCCCGGCCGTGGCCAAGGCCCTGAAGGCGGTCGAGCAGCAATGGGTGGATGAAGGCTTTCCCGACGCGGCGCGCGTCGGCGTCATCGCCGATCAGATCGTTTCGAAATTCCAGCGCGCGCGCCAATAGTCGAACGCTTCCGCTTCGGGCATCGGCTTGGCGAAATAATAGCCCTGTCCCTGCCCGCAACCCATCTGCTGCAGCGCATGCGCCAGTTCCTGCGTTTCCACCCCCTCGGCCGTTACGCGAAGGTTCAACGATTCGGCGAGCGACAATATGGTGCGCACGATCACCGCCTTGTCGCGGTTCTCGAGCATCGACGACACGAAGCTGCGATCGATCTTCAATATGTCGATCGGCAGGCTGTGCAGGCTCTCCAGGTTGGAAAAGCCGGTACCGAAATCGTCCATGGCGACCGACATCTTCAGCTCCTTCAACGCCACCAGCAGCTTTCGGGCGTTGGCTGGGTCGGCGATGATGGCGCTTTCGGTGATCTCCGCGGTCAGCCGGTGGCCTTCGACGCCTGAATAATGCAGAGCCTCCTCGAACATGGTCGCGACATCATCGCGCGCCATCTGGATCGGCGAGAGATTGACGTTCATGCCGACCGGCAGCACCTGTCCCGCCCGCGCGTCCCAGCGCGCGAGCGCCTGGGCGGCTTCGTAGGCGGCCCAGCGACCGAGCGGCGCGATCAGCCCGCTTTCCTCGGCCACCGGAATGAATTCGGTCGGCGGGACGTTGCCGAGGTCCGGATCGTTCCAGCGCGACAGCGCCTCGAACCCCGTGATCTCCCCGGTCGCGAGATGGATGAGCGGCTGGTAGGCCAGCGTAAGCCCGCCATTGGACAGCGCGTCGCGAAGACGGCTTTCGATCGAAAAGCGCCGCTGGGCTTCGCGCAGGACGCCGTTGCGGTATATCTCCACCTTGCCGCTGCGCTTGGCGATCTTCACCGCCGCCTGCGCCTTGCGCACGACATCGTCCGGATCGTCGTCCAGGCTGGTCGACAGCGCGCATCCGATCGCGCAATCGACGCGAATCTGCAGGTCGCTCAGGCGAATGGGTGAGGCCAGCGCGTCCTTGATCCGCTGGACGATATGCAGTGCGTCGGAGAGGCCGTTGGTGAGGCGGGCGAAGATCGCAAAGTCGTTGCCGCCGATCCGTCCCAGCACATCGCCCTGCCGCAGGCTGGATTTCAGCCGCTTGGCAACGGTGATGAGCAGTTCGTCGCCGGCCATCGGCCCGAGCGATTCGTTTACCCGGCTGAACCGGCTGAGATCGATCGCGATGATGCCGAACTGGGCGTTGGGCGGCCAGGTGGAATTGACGAGGCGGTCGTCAATCTCTTCGCCGAAGCCGGTACGGTTAGGCAGCGCGGTCAGCCCGTCCGACAGGAGTTCGCGTCGCAGATTCTTTTCGGTGGTTCGCTCGCTGGTGCGGTCGATGGCGGTGATCAGCAGGTCGTCGGCGCCACCATCGGTTCGCAGCCGCCCGATCGTGCACAGGAAATATTCCGCGCCAAGCCGTCCGTCGCGACGCATTTCGAAGCTGTCGGTTTCTCGCTTCGCAGTCAGGAAACCGGTCACCCGATCCAGCCATTCGCGGGGCAGATGGCGGTCTGCCGTGCCGCCCTGGAACGCGCGCAGGAAGGGCTGATTGGCGCGCGCCACGCTCAACTGGTCGGCGGCGCAGGAGATGATCGCAGCCGATTGGGACAATGCGTCGAGCCAGTCCTGCGAACTGATGCAGGTCAGCGGACGTGCGTCGTCCGCCCCTTTCGGGACCTCGCAAGGGGGTTCTTCGACTGGCCAACCGCGCACGGACATGGATTCCATGAGTCGGCCATATCCCGACAGGGTAAATTTTCGGGAAACGTCGCGGCCAACCGTTTCGCGCAATTCGATCAAAGCCTGGTCGTTTCGGCGAATGATCTCTTGCCTAGAAGCGATTATCCCGCGGAAAACCCATTGGCGGCATTCGTCCGGCCGCGCCGCGCGCGACCCGCCAAGGCGTCATGTCGCTTTCCGTCCGGGTGCGGCCGCTGTCCCCGCCCATGGCCCAGCTGAGCCCGTCGGCCAGGCGGAACGCGGTCGCATCGGCGAGACCGCCGTCGCGATAGCGTTGCATCTGGACACCCTGCCCGCGCGCCATGCGCGGCATTTCGTCCAGGGCGAAGACCAGCAGCTTGCGGTTGTCGCCGATGACGGCGATACTGTCGGCTTGGGCCGGGATGGGTCGGACGATGGCCAGGGTAGCGCCCGCCTTCACGTTCACTACCTGTCTGCCCTTGCGCGTTTCCGCGATGATGTCAGCCACCGGCGCCACGAAGCCGCGCCCGTCCGAGGCCGCGAGCAGCAGTTCCTCGCCGCTCCGCGCCGGGAACAGCGCGACTATGCCGCCCTGGTCGTCCATGTCGAGCAGGGATCGTACGGGATCGCCGAAGCCGCGTCCGCCCGGCAGCTTGTCGGCGCCCAGCGTGAAGAATCGTCCGGCCGACGTGGCGAGCAGCAGCTTGTCGGTGGTGTGCGCGTGGAATGCGATGGCAGGACCGTCGCCTTCCTTGAACTTGAGCGTATCGGCCGCCGCGAGATCCCTGTGTCCGCTCATGGCCCTGATCCAGCCCCGTTCGGACAGGATGACCGTGATCGGCTCGCGCTCGATCATGGCTTCAAGCGGGATTTCCCGGGCCGGCCCGGCTTCCCTGACGAGGGTACGGCGGATTTCATGGGCGTAGCGCCTGCGCAGCGCGGCCAGATCCTTCCTTAACCGCGTCTTCTGCCGCGCCGGGCTTTCTACGAGCTTCTGCAGCTCATCCCTTTCCTTGAGCAGCTCGCCATGTTCGCGGCGCAGCTCCATCTCCTCGAGCTTGCGCAAACTGCGCAATCGCATGTTGAGGATCGCTTCCGCCTGCCGGTCGGTGAGGGAGAATTCCTCCATCATCACGGCCTTGGGCTCGTCTTCCGTCCGGATGATCTCGATCACGCGGTCGAGATTCAGATAGGCGATGATATAACCGTCGAGCAGCTCGACCCGCGCGGCAATCTTGTCCAGCCGGTGCAGCGCCCGCCTGACCAGCACGTCGATCTGGTGCTTGAGCCATTCGATCAGCACCGCGCGCAGCCCCAGCACGCGCGGCGTGCGCGTCGCGTCCAGCACGTTGAGGTTGAGCGGGAAGCGCACCTCCAGGTCGGTCATGCGGTACAGGCTGTCCATCAGCAGCTGCGGATCGACATTGCGCGACCGGGGCGTGATGACGATGCGGATCAGCGCGTCGCTCTCGTCGCGCACATCTTCCAGAATCGGCAGCTTCTTGTCGTTGATGAGCGCCGCGATCTGCTCGATCAGCTTGCCCTTCTGCACCTGGTAGGGGATTTCGCTGACGATCAGCTGCCATGTGCCGCCCGGCAGCTTCTCGATACCCGTCTCCTCCCACGCGCCCGCCTCGTCCCGGCCTGTCGAAAAGCGGGCGCGAACGCGGAAGCCCCCGCGCCCCGTGGCATAGGCCTCCGCAATCGCGGCAGCGCTGTCGACGATGACGCCGCCGGTCGGAAAATCGGGCGCGCGCACCGCGCTCATCAGGGTGGCGAGGTCGGTGTCGGCATCCTCGATCAGCATGGCTGCGGCGTCGATCAGTTCGCCCACATTATGTGGCGGGATGCTGGTGGCCATGCCGACCGCGATGCCGCTGGCGCCATTGGCCAACAGGTTGGGGAACAGGCCGGGGAAAATTTCCGGTTCCTCGTCCTCGCCATTATAGGTAGGGCGGAAATCGACCGTGCCTTCGTCAAGGCCAGCCATCAGGTCGGCTGCCGCCTGGGTCAGCCGCGCTTCGGTGTAACGCATCGCCGCCGCATTATCGCCGTCGACATTGCCGAAATTGCCCTGCCCATCGACCAGCGGCATCCGCAGCGAGAAATTCTGCGCCAGCCGCACCATCGCATCATAGACCGACTGGTCGCCATGCGGATGATATTTGCCGATCACGTCGCCCACGACGCGCGCGCATTTCTTGTAGCTGGTGGCGTTCCTCGCGGGATCGGCGGCCAATATGTCCGGATTCGCGCCCGTCGGCTCCATGCGCAGCAGCCGCATCGCCCAGAGCAGCCGGCGATGCACCGGCTTCAGCCCGTCGCGCAGATCGGGCAGCGACCGCGCGGTGATCGTGGAGAGGGCGTAGACGAGGTAACGGCTGGACAGCGCATCGTCGAACGGATGGTCCTTGATGGCGTCGAACGGATCGCGGAAGTCGGTCATTACGGGCGGGATAGCAGGGGCGCGGGGGGAACGGAACGGGAATTGCGGGCGGGACGCCGCCGATCCGTCGGCGGATGGCAATCGCGCACTTCAAGCACACGCGAGACTCGCCTCCAGGTAGGGTGATCCGCCGCGCCGCCTATCTATCGCGGCAAGTAGACCCCCGCCGGATCGGACGCAATTTCCGCGGCGAAGGCGGCCGTGATCCAGTCGCGAAAGGCCTTCACCTTGGGCGCGTTGCGGGCATGGGGTTCGTAGGCGACCCAATAGCTCGCCCGCTCGCGGACATAGGATGGCACGGCTTCCACGAGCAGGCCGGCCTCCACTTCCGCCTTCCACATGAACAGGTTGACGATCGCCACGCCCTGCCCCGCCATCGCCGCGCGGCCCTCCATGACCTGGCTGTCGAGCGCGATGCCGAGCGGCAGAACCTGCCTGTCTGGCGTCTGGCCCATCGCGGCGAACCATTCCTGCCACCAGCTATCGTCGGGCGACAGCCGGGGCAGCGCCAGCAGCGCCGCTGCATCGAGGATCGGACCGTTCCGCGCGAGCCAGTGCGGACTGCAGAGTGGCGCCAACCGGTTGTGGGTCAGCAGCTTCGCCTCCAGCCCCGGCCAATCGCCCGTGCCGCCGCGCACCGCCACGTCGATGCCGTCGCGCGCCAGATCGACCACCGCGTCGGAGGCATGGACCCGCACCGCAAGCCCCGGATGGCGCGCTTGAAAGTCGCTGATCCGCGTGGACAGCCACAGATGCGCAAAGCTGTGGGTGCAACTGATCGTCAGCACCGTCGAATGATCCTGTGTCAGCGCGGCGAAGCCCTGGCGCATCTGGTCGAAGGCGCGGGTCAGTACCGGCGCGATTTCCCGCCCCTTTTCGGTGAGAGCGACCTTGCGCCCGGCGCGCTGGAACAGGCTGAGGCCGAGCCGCTCCTCCAGCAGCTTCACCTGATAGGAAACCGCCGCCTGGGTCATCCCCAGTTCGCGCGCGGCAGCCGTGAAATTCTCCAGCCTGGCGGCGGACTCGAATACGCGGACGGCTGACAAGGGCGGTAGAGAGGCCATGGCTGATCATAAGTCCAGCTTATTTATCTTGTCCATTGCTTTGTTGGAATGACGCAGCGGAATGCGCCATCAGGGCACCTGTCGGCGCTTCGGCATCGACAAGCCCCGCAATTGAAAAGGAATCGACATGCGCGATCGTGACGAACGCCGGTACCAGGACCACTGGATCACCCGGCTGCTGCAGCCCTTCTGCGTCCTCAACCGTGTCCATTATGCGGCACCCTGGCGCGCGACCCGGAAATGCGGTCGATGAAAAATCTGCGGCGCGGGATGCGCCCCCTTGCCAATCCCGCGCCGCAGGTCACCCTAGGGACGTGCCCGATTCCCGTTCCCCCGCTCTTCGCCTTCTTCCCCCTCCCCCGGCTTCGCTCCTGAACGGCGCGGCGCTGTTCCTCGATTTCGACGGAACGCTGGCGCCGATCGCCGATACGCCCGACGCGGTCGTCGTTGACGATGCGCTGCTCGACATGCTCGCCGGACTGCGAACGCGGCTCGAGGGCCGGCTGGCGATCGTCAGCGGACGTTCCGTCAATACGTTGCGCGCGCTGGGATTCGCCGACTTCACGCTGGCCGGAACACACGGGCTGGAGATCGCCCGGTCCGGCGCCGCGATCGAGGCAGCGGCGCGTCTACCCGCCGTGGACAGCAGCCAGACCGCATTCGAGGCCTTCGCAGCAGACAAGCCCGGCCTCCTGGTCGAACGCAAGACGCTGAGCGTCGGCCTGCATTTTCGCGGCGCACCGCAATGGGGCGAGCAGGCGGTGGCGCTGGCAGAGGAACTGGCGCTGGGGACGGGGCTGGTGGTCCAGCATGGCAAGATGCTTGCCGAGCTACGGCCCTCCGGCGCCGACAAGGGGAGTGCCGTCCGCGCGCTGATGGCAACTCCGCCCATGGCCGGGGGGATTCCCCTCTTCATAGGCGACGACGTGACCGACGAGGAAGGCTTTGCCGCCGCCGCCGCTCTGGGCGGATGCGGCATCCTGGTCGGTCCGCAAAGAGCGACATGCGCATCATGGGTTTTGGAACAGGTTGGGGCCGTCAGGCATTATCTGGGCTCGGGGAACGTCGATCCGGCCTGATGGCGCGCGACCAATCCCCACAGAAGCACAGGGGACCGAGCCATCAGCGATCGACAAGCGAGCAGCACGCTTCCAAACGAGCGGACCCTTGACCTCTGGCCGATCGGAAACTGCCAGGCATCCGCGCTGATCGACCGCGCCGGCCGCATGGTCTGGGCCTGCGTGCCGCGCGTGGACGGAGATCCGGTCTTCTCCTCCCTGCTGGACAATGTCCCCTTCGATTCCGACGATGCGCGCGGGTTCTGGGCGATCGAGCTTGAAAATTGCACCCAGGTTGATCAGCATTATATTCGTAACACGCCGATCGTCGTAACCCGCCAAAGCGATGATCATGGCAATGCGATCGACATTTACGATTTCTGTCCGCGTCATCGGCACAAGGGACGCATGTATCGTCCCGTGGCCTTCGCCAGGATCGTTCGGCCCGTCGCCGGCTCCCCGCGCATCCGCGTCCGGTTGCGCCCGACGACATCCTGGAATGCGGAGCGGGTGCCGGTCAGCTACGGCTCCAACCATATACGTTTCGTGCTCAGCTACATGGCCATGCGGATCTCTACCGATGCGCCGATCGGGCTCATCGCTCAGGAAAGCTGGTTCCGGCTCGAGCATGACCTGCATTTTTTCATGGGACCCGACGAAAGCTTTTCCGACGCACTGCGGCCGGAGATCGAGCGGATGCTCGACGACACGATCCTGGAATGGCAATTATGGGTACGCGGCCTCGCCATACCGGCCGAATGGCAGGAGGCGGTGATCCGATCCGCCATCACGCTCAAGCTGTGCCAGCATGAGGAGACCGGCGCGATCGTCGCCGCGCTGACCACGTCCATTCCCGAACATGCCGATTCGGGGCGCAACTGGGATTATCGCTACTGCTGGGTGCGGGACGCCTATTACACGGTCGAGGCGCTGAACCGGCTGGGCGCGCTCGACGTGCTTGAAAGCTATCTCGTCTATCTGCGGAACATCGTGGACGGCGCCAAGGGCGGTCATATCCAGCCGCTCTACGACATACGCGGCAATGCGACCCTGACCGAATGGGAGGCCAAGAGCCTGTCCGGCTATCGCGGCATGGGTCCGGTACGGGTCGGTAATGCCGCCTATAGCCAGGTCCAGCATGACGCCTATGGCCAGATCGTCCTCTCCTCGGTCCAGGGTTTCATCGACCAGCGCCTGCTGCGGATGGCGGGCCAGGCCGATTTCGAGGCGCTCGAGGTTGTGGGCGAGCGCGCCTGGCAAGTGTATGACAAACCCGACGCGGGACTGTGGGAATTGCGCAACCGCACCCATGTCCACAGCTATAGCGCCGTCATGTGCTGGGCCGCCTGCGACCGGCTGGCCCATGCCGCGAGCGCGCTCGGCCTGACCGATCGCGCCACCCACTGGCAGGGCCGTGCGGACCTCATGAAGGACAATATCCTGTCGGCGGCCTGGCGGCCCGAAAGCGAAGCCATATCCGCCAATTTCGAGGATGATGCCCGCGACGCGTCGCTGCTGCAATTGCTCGACCTGCGCTTCCTGACGGCCGACGATGCCCGGTTCCTGGGCACCCTGTCCGCGCTGGAGAAGGACCTACGGCGGGGCAACGACATGCTGCGCTACAGTGCGCCGGACGATTTCGGCGAGCCGGTCACGGCCTTCAACGTCTGCACCTTCTGGCTGATCGAGGCGCTCCATCGCACCGGCCGCGCCGAAGAGGCGCGCGGCCTGTTCGAAGAGATGCTGTCGCGCCGTACCGCGGCAGGGCTCCTCTCCGAAGATATCGACCCGGCGACGGGTGAATTATGGGGCAATTATCCCCAGACCTACTCGTTGGTCGGCATCATCAACTGCGCCGTGCTGCTGAGCAAGCCATGGAGCGTCATGCGTTGAGCCGTCTCATCGTCATTTCCAATCGCGTCAGCCGGCCTGGCAACGGCAATCAGGGCGGGCTTGCGGTCGCCCTGTCGCAGGCGCTCCGCGAAAGCCGTGGCATATGGGTCGGCTGGTCGGGCGAGGTCACGAAGGATTTCACCGGCCATATCGGCTTTGCCGAGGATGAAGGCGTTAAGACCGCCACGATCGACCTCCAGGAGCAGGACGTCGACGAATATTATAACGGCTATGCCAACAAGACGCTGTGGCCGCTGTTCCATTTCCGCATCGACCTGGCCGAATATGCCCGCGATTTCGAGGGCGGCTATAATCGCGTCAACAAGCGGTTCGCCGAGACCGTCAGCCCGCTGATCGAGCCGGAGGACATCATCTGGGTTCATGACTATCACATGATCCCGCTGGGCGAGATGCTGCGTGCCAAGGGGCTGCGCAATCGTATGGGGTTCTTCCTGCACATTCCCTGGCCGCCGACCCGGCTGCTGGTATCGCTGCCGCATCACACCAAGCTCGTCAGTTCGCTGTTCGCTTATGACGTCATTGGCTTCCATACCGAAGAATGGCTGGAATCCTTTCGCCACTATGTCGAAAAGGAAATGGGCGGCACGGTCGATGGCGACAATGTGACGCTGGGCAACCGCACCATCCAGGCGATCGCCTGCCCGATCGGCATCAACGCCCGCGAATTCGCCGAAGCCTCGTTCAGCGCCCCCGCGCAGGAAATGTACGACAATGTCCGTCGGTCGTTGCAGGACAGGGCGATGATCGTCGGGGTCGACCGTCTCGACTACAGCAAGGGCCTTGAGGAGCGGTTCAACGGCTATGCCCGTTTCCTAAAGGATCACCCGGAACAGCATGGCAATGTCGTCCTGACCCAGATCGCCCCGCCCTCGCGCGGAGAAGTGGAAAGCTATCAGCAGATACGCGCCACGCTGGATTCGACTGCCGGCCGCATCAACGGTGAATATAGCGACGTGGACTGGACCCCGATCCGCTACGTCAATCAGGGCTATCCCCGTGACAAGCTGGCCGGCATCTACCGCGCCGCCAAGATCGGCCTCGTCACTCCGCTGCGCGACGGCATGAACCTGGTCGCCAAGGAATATGTCGCGGCTCAGGACCCGGAAGACCCCGGCGTCCTCATCCTCTCGCGTTTCGCAGGGGCGGCGGCGCAGCTCAAGGACGCGCTGCTGATCAATCCGTACAGCCCGGAGGAAATGTCCGATTCGATCGTCAGGGCGCTGGCCATGCCGCTCGACGAGCGCAAACGGCGCTGGCGCGCGATGATGGACAATCTGGAAAGCCAGGATATCAGCTGGTGGCGGCAACGCTTCACCGAACGTCTGATGGCTGCGCAGCGCGAACCGGAACCGACGGCTGACTGACCACGGCTTTCCGGCCGGCGGCGACGCTGCTACGCCCCGTTCATGTCCGACGAACCCGAACAACGCAGCCTGCTGGACGTCATCCGTGCCCGATCGGGCGTGCTCATAGCCGCGATCGGCCTCGTCGCGTGGATGGCGATGCTGTGGTTCATGTTCGGCGACGTGCTATGAGGACCGCACCGGCGGATTTCTCCTTGCCGCCCGTTTAAGCTCGGGCAGACTGCTGCAGGGGCGATCCGGCCCGCGCGCATGAAAGAGGCTTCGATGCTAGACCGCCGTTTGTTCCTGGGCACCGCTGCCATGGCCGGCGGGCTTTCGGCCCTGTCCGATCCGATCGCGGCGCAGATGACGAACCCCGTCGCCCTGCCCCCCGCCGATCTTTATGACAGGGACGAGGACGCCTATTGGGCGGGCCTGCGCAAGCAGTTCCTGATCCCCGCCGACGTCGTGAACCTCAATGTCGGCACGGTGGGGTCCTCGCCGCGTCCGGTGCTCAAGGCGATCTTCGAAGGGTTCGAGACGACCGAGCGGATGACGCAGGAGAAATCGGAGGATTATCCGATCTGGGGCTATGGCGCGTGGGATGAGTATCGCAGGCCGTTCGCCGATTTCATGGGCGCCAGGGTGGAGCAGATGGCGATCCTGCGCAATTGTACCGAGGCGAACAGCATCATCGCCAACGGCTTCGACATGAAGCCGGGCGACGAGGTGCTGATCAGCGACGAGGAGCATGGATCGGGCGAGATGCCCTGGATGCTGCGATCACGGCGCTACGGCGTCGTCGTCAGGAAATTCGCGATGCCCAAGCCGCCCAGGGACGCCGCCGAAATCCTCGAACGCATCGAGGCAGCTATCACGCCGAAAACGAAAATCATCTTCGTCAGCCATATCAGCACCGCGACCGGCGTGATCCTGCCGGCCAAGGAGATCGCCGCGCTGGCGCGATCAAAGGGCATCATCTCGGCGTTCGACGGAGCCCATGCGCCAGGCATGATCCGCGTCGATCTCAACGATATCGGTTGCGATCTTTACACCGGATCGATGCACAAATGGCTGTTCGCCACAAAAGGTACGGGATTTCTCTACCTCCGCGACGAAAGCGTGATGGAGCGGGTCTGGCCGACGACCGTCACCGGCGGCTATGACGATCCCGCGCGCAAGGCCGACCGCTACATGCAGATCGGATCGTCCTGCATCCCCACGTTGATCGGCCTCAACGCCGCGATCGGCATGGCCAACAGCATCGGCATGGACCGCATCGAGAAGCGCGGCCGCGCGCTGGCGGACTATATCCATACGGCGATGATGAAGCGCGGCGCGATCAGCTGGACCTCGCCTGATCCGGCACTGCGCGGCGCCATCGCGACCGTCAACGTGCCGCCGGTCCAGCGCATGGATTTGCAGGAATGGCTGTGGACCAACCACAAGGTCCGTATCCGCGGCGGCGCGCCCAGCAAGCTGCGGCTGGCGACGCCCTATTTCCTGTCAAAGGCGGATATTGACCGGTTCCTGGGCTTGTTCGACGAGTATCGGAAGATGAAAGGCGCTTAGCCCGCCCTTGCAACCGGGTCATCGGGGGCGCTATCCCGCGTGCCGATGGCAAGCGAATCAACAACATAAGTGCAGAGAGTCCCAGCCGGCGGCGATATTCATGCGGCGGGCGGAGTGCTCCGACGCGCCAATGGTCGCGCACGCTCCGCCGCAACGGTCAGGACATGATTCGACGACCCATCCTGCGAAAGGCCGAAGCCAAGCCACACGCACCCTGCCACCTGCTCATGTACCGGACGACCTGACGCGTGACCGATAGCCGCGCCGATCATATGGTAGCCGACGCCCAGCCCCCAACGCCTCGCGGCTCCGGGCCGGGACGCCGTTTCCAGGCAGTGGTGCCGATGGCGGTACTGCTCGCATCTGCCGCCACCGCTTTTGCGGGGTTGCAGCCCTCATTGCCTGTGCCGGTCCATGTCGGCCACGCCATCGCTTCGCCCGGCGGCAAATCCTATCCCGTGCTCGTCGACGATATGATCCCCGAACCGGATATGATCGCATCCAAGGCCGAGCTTGATCGCTTCTTCCTGCGGCAAGAGGATCGCGCCCGGGTATTGGCCGGGCCGGCGGTGGAAGTCCGGACCGGATCGGCAGTCCGCACTGTTCATCCCGCGCCACGGGGATTGCAGGGGTTGCCGGCGGCATTCTTCCTGCAGCTTTTGACAGGGCTGTTCGCGTTGCTGATCGCCGGGTGGGTGTGGGCGCTGGCGCCGCGCGATCCTGCCTCGATATTGTTCGGCGCGAGCGGCGCGACGACCTTCATGTTCACCGCCTCGGCCGCAATCTACAGTACACGGGAAATCGCATTGGGCGAGACCGCGTTCAGGCTGTTGGCGGCGATCAACGCAGCAGGATCATCGGCCTTCGGCATGGCGATGATCGCGATGTTCCTCAGCTATCCCAGGCGGATACTCAAGCTCCGCACCATCGCGCTCCTCCTGACCCCCTTTGCCCTATGGACCGTCGCGACGACGTCACAGCAACTTCCCGACCGTTCTTTCGGCACGCCACTGCTGACCAGCTTGGAAATGCTGGGAATATTATTGGCAATTGCCGGCCAGTTCTACATGACGCGCCGCGATTTGGTCGCGCGCGCCGCGCTGACCTGGCTGGGGCTGGCCGTCGCGATCGGCGCCGGCGCGTTCATCCTGCTCCAGGCGCTGCCGCTTGCGATCGGGCTGAATGCGCCGGTCGACCAGGGTGCCGCGTTCCCGCTGTTCCTCGTCATCTATGTCGGGCTGGCGCTCGGACTGCGGCAATATCGCCTGTTTGCCGCGCGGGACTGGGCCTATCGCGTCCTTTTGGCAGGATTGGGCGGTGCGCTACTCCTGCTGCTGGATGCGGGCCTGGCCATGGGTCTGGGATTCGACACCGCCCCGTCGCTCGGCGTCGCGACACTGCTGACGCTCCTGGCCTATGTGCCGACGCGCAACATCCTGTGGCGCCGATTTGGCGGATCACGCAAACCTGCCGACCATGAACTGTTCCAGGCCGCGATCGATGTCGCATTCGCGCCGCATTCGATCGACCGGGAAGCGCGCTGGCAAATGCTCCATCGACGCGTGTTCGATCCGCTCGAGATCGTCGAGGGCACGGCCGCGACGCCAGAGGTCATCGAATCCGGCGCCGGGCTGACCGTTCCGGCGACCGCAACCCTGCCGGGGCTGACGTTGAGGCATCGATCGGCAGGGCGGCGGCTGTTCTCCCCCGATGATCGCCGCCTGGTCGATGAACTCGGCGCGCTGGTGGCGCGGGCTGAAGCGAGCCTGTTCGCGTTTCAACGGGGGGCGTCCGAGGAACGACAACGGATCGCGCGGGATTTGCACGACGATGTTTGCGGGCGGCTTTTGTCGGGACTTCACACCGCCGATGATGCCGCGCGCGTGATATTTCGCGAGGTGCTGGGGGATATCCGCGCTTTGTCGAGCGCCCTTTCCGGTGATCGCCCGACGGTGGCACGCCTGCTGGCCGATGCCCGGTATGAAGCGGCAGGTCGCCTGGAATCCGCATCGATCGCGCTTGACTGGCCGATCGACCTGCAGAGCTTCGAAGACGGTGTGCTGCTGGAATATTCGGCCGCCAAGGCGCTGCTGTCGTCGCTGCGGGAGGGGATCAGCAACATTATCCGTCATTCCGGCGCATCGTCCGTTCGCGTCTCCACGTCGCTTGAAGCATCGCTGCTGATCATGCTGCTGGCCGACGACGGCCGCGGGTTCGATCCCGAGCGTGACAGGCCGGGACAGGGACTGAAGAATATCCAGCAGCGGGTCGGTACCGCGGGCGGCACATCGACAACGGCGCGGCGCGATGGCTGGACCGAACTGCGGATCGCGCTGCCGACCGTGCGGGGACCGAAAGCGCCTGCGGAATATAAGACTGCTCAAGCCTGATGGCGATTTGTTCCCCTCGATCGCCAGGAGAGAGCATGTTTGCCACTCCGTCCCCTTTGCTCTATGGGCCAAGCCCAGCAGCCCCGGCACCCGCTGATCCTTCTCGATTCGCGTTGCCGGGGCGCCGTCTTTTTTAAGCAAGTCAGGACCGTCCATGGCCCGTCGCCGCCAGATTTACGAAGGCAAGGCAAAGATCCTTTACGAGGGTCCCGAGCCGGGCACGATCATCCAGTATTTCAAGGATGACGCCACCGCCTTCAACGCCCAGAAGAAGGGCACGATCCACGGCACGGGTGTGCTCAACAACCGTATTTCCGAGCATGTCTTCACCCTGCTCGGCCAGATCGGCGTGCCGACCCATTTCATCCGTCGCCTCAACATGCGCGAGCAGCTGGTGCGGCAGGTGGAAATCGTGCCGATCGAGGTCGTGATCCGCAATGTCGCCGCCGGATCGCTCAGCAAGAAGCTGGGCATCGAGGAAGGCACACAGCTGCCCCGCACCCTGATCGAATATTATTACAAGGACGACGCGCTCGGCGATCCGATGATCTCCGAAGAGCATATCGCCTGTTTCGGCTGGGCTACGCAGGAAGAGATGCACGACATTGCCGACATGGCGATCCGCGTGAACGACTTCATGTGCGGGCTTTTCGCGGGCGTCGGCATCCGCCTCGTCGATTTCAAGCTGGAATTTGGCCGCTTGTGGGACGGAGATTACAGCCGCGTCATCCTGGCCGACGAAATTAGCCCCGACGGCTGTCGCCTGTGGGACATGAGCACCAACGAAAAGCTCGACAAGGATCGTTTCCGCCAGGATCTGGGTGGCGAGGTGGAAGCCTATCAGGAGGTTGCCCGGCGCCTCGGCCTGCTGCCCGAAGGGGCCGACACGACCGTGCTCGACCTCGACACGCATCGCAAGAAGCGCGGCAAGGACTGATCCCGCCGCGCGTCAGCGATGCGCGCGATAGCCTACGAGCAGCCCGAAGGCGAAGGTCGCGAGCAGTGTGAGCTGGACGCGATTGTGCGGATCGTCATAGCCGACGATCTGCTGTCCCCAGGCGAACAACGCGACGAACATGGCCAGCGCCAGTCCAGACATTTCAATCACTTCCCCCGTGCGATGCAGGCAGGCTATGGCCGCAGGCCCTAACAAAAGCCTAACGCCCCGCGCGCGCGCGACGCCCGACAAGTCCTGGTCCAGTTCCGCTGCTTCCCCGGCCCGACCATCCCGCGGTCGCGCGACGCGTAACCCGGCCGTTGCAGCGACCGTCCATTGCGGCAATCATCGGCAAACACCTGTATCGATTCGCAATCGTAACATTGAAGCAGGACGCAGCCGATGTGGTCATGGATTAAGGTTCCCAAGGGAATTGCGCTTCTGGCCTTCTTGCTGCCCTGGGTGACGATCAGTTGCGAGGGGCAGCCGCTGGCAAAGGCTAGCGGCGTCGGCCTTGCCTTCGGGCAGGTGACGACCATGGGGCAGGCCGCAGGCCAGACTGGCGATAGCAATTTCTGGCTTATCCTCGCAATTCTGGTCATCGTCGCCGGTCTTGCCATAGTCTTCATTCGCGACCGAACCTCGGCCAAATTGTCGCTCGGCGCGTCGATCGTCGCGATCCTTCTGATCCTTGCCGGCACCGCCCGTTACAGCAGAAGCAGCCTGGTCGATGCCGCGTCCGCGCGACAGGGCGGCTCAGGCGGCCTAGATGCGTCGCTGGGCCAATCCATATTGGCGATGATCGATGTGCAGTGGCATTTCGGCTATTATCTCGCCCTCCTGGCCCTCCTTGTCGCGACCGGCATGGCAGCGCTCGTGCTGACCAATCGCGACGCCGAGGCCAGCGAGAAGCTCGCAGGCCTGGCGCAAGACGCGCGAAAGGCCGTCGAGCAGGCGAGCGCGACTGGCCGGTCCGCCTTCGAACAACATGGCGGCACCTGCCCTACATGCGGCAGGAAGGTGAGCGAGGGCGTCAAATTCTGTCCCGAGGATGGCAGCGCCATCGAAACGCCCCCGTCCGGCGGCTAGCCACCGGCAACGCGATTTCCCGGTTCTGGCTGGCGGATATTGGCTTGCGCCTGCGCTGCCCACGGCCTAGGCGTTCGCGAAACGTCGATGGAGCTGAAACGGCCATGAAAGCCCGCATATTCGTAACCCTCAAGGGTGGCGTGCTCGACCCGCAGGGCCGTGCCATCCACCATGCGCTTGAGGGCCTGGGTTTCGCTGGCGTCAATGACGTGCGCGCGGGCAAGCTGATCGAACTGGACCTGGCCGACGGAACCAGCGACGAGGATATCGACGGCATGTGCAAGAGGCTGCTGGCCAATACGGTGATCGAAAATTACCGAGTCGAGAAGGTCGCCTGAAGGAGCCCATGCGATGAAGAGCGCGGTCATCGTCTTTCCCGGCAGCAATTGCGACCGTGACCTGGCTGTCGCCTTCGAGGCGGCGACCGGCGCGAAGCCGGCCATGGTGTGGCATCGCGAAACGCAGCTGCCTGACGGTATCGACCTGATCGGCGTGCCCGGCGGCTTTTCCTACGGGGACTATCTGCGGTCGGGCGCGATGGCGGCGCGCTCCCCGGTGATGCAGGCGGTGGCGCAGGCGGCGGCGCGCGGCGTGCTGGTCCTGGGCATCTGCAACGGCTTTCAGGTCCTGACCGAAAGCGGCCTGTTGCCCGGCGCCCTGTTACGGAACGCCGGTGGCCATTTCGTCTGTCGCGATGTCGCGCTGACGGTCGATAATGCGCAGAGCGTCTTCACGAGCCGATATTCCGCTGGCGAAGCGATCAGCTTTCCAGTCGCGCATCATGACGGCAATTATTTCGCCGATGCCGCGACGCTGGACCAGCTGGAAGGCGAAGGGCGGGTCGCGCTGCGCTATGGCGAGCCGGTCAACGGGTCGGCCCGCAACATCGCGGGCATCTTGAACGACGGCGGCAACGTGCTGGGCATGATGCCGCATCCCGAGCGGGTCATAGAAGCTGCGCATGGCAATGTGGATGGCCGCCGCCTGTTCGACGGCATTGTCGGCGGGCTTCTGGCGAGCGCCTGAGCGGCGCTGCCGACGATCAGACGGGCGGACGGTCCAGCCAAAGCGACAGGCCTTGCGGCACATCGTCCGGCGGCGAAGTCAATGCGATTCGGGCCGCATCTGCCCGCGCCCGGTCGAGGATCGCGCCCGGTACGTCGGGATGATGATAGATGCGGTCTGCCTGTCCCAGCAACCGCGCCGCCCGCAGCGTCAGATCGTCGGGGTCGGCAGAAAGTAGCGGTATGTCCATGAGGCCCGCCGGCTGTCCCTCATCCCTGCCGTGCAGCCAGGCATCGAGCCGGTCCGCTGCGTCGTCTGTCAGGGGATCGAGCACACCGCCCTCCCCCAGCGCCGCGTCGATCGCGCGGCGCCGTTGCGCCGCATCGGGCCAGCGTGCGCGAATCGCGCCACGAGCGCGGTGCAAGCCAAGCGCCAGCGCGCCCTGGCGGGCGGGCAACCATGCCTCTATGCGCTGGCGCAGCGCCTTGGCGAGGCCTGCCGACGCGCCCCCCGTGCCAATCGCGACCAGGACCGGATCGCGATCGACGATGGCCGGAAAGGTGAAGTCGCAGAGGTCGGGCCGGTCGGTGGCGTTGACCAAAATGCCGCGGGCCTTCAGACGAGAGACGGCGCCGTCATCGTCCACGACGACGGCAAGCGCCGCCCGGGCATCCTCCCCTACGATATCGGCGCCCGCGCGCTCCAGCAGGCGCCGCTTGGCCTCCGCTGCTTCGCCGGTGCCGATCAGGATCACAGGCCGGCCCGTGAGCGTCAGGAAGATCGGCAGGCTGTGCATGACGCCGGTCTTCCTCAATCCATCAGGAAATCGGGCACATGCTCTGCGGCGATGATGGTTTGTGGTGCGATCCGCTCTGCGACCACGGCGAACCTGTCACCATCTACCATCACCTCGGGCACGAGCGCGCGGCTGTTATAGGTGCTGGCCATGGTCGCGCCATAAGCGCCGGCCGTCCGGAATATGGCGAGCTCGCCGCTCTTCACCACGTCGATATCGCGCCCCATCGCGAAAGTGTCGCCGCTTTCGCAGACTGGCCCGGCAATATTGGCGACCATGCGTTCGCCGGTCGGCGCTACCGCCTCGAAATCGTGCCAGGCATCGTACATGGCGGGGCGGGCAAGGTCGTTCATCGCCGCATCGACGATGACATAAGGGTTCACCGCGCCGGGCTTGACCCAGATCACCTCCGTCAGCAGCACGCCGGCATTGCCGACAATGACGCGGCCCGGCTCGAACATCAGCGTGACATCCCAACCTTTGGTGGCCCGCTCCACCATGACGCCGTAATCGGCGGGGCTCGGCGGGACCTTGTCCCGTTCATAGGGGACGCCAAGGCCGCCGCCCAGATCGACCCGGTCGATCAGATGGCCGGCCGCGCGCAGTTCCCCGACCTTGTCGCCGACCCGGCCATAGGCGGCCTCCAGCGGGCCGAGGTCGAATATCTGGCTGCCGATATGGCAGGCCAGGCCGCGCAGTGCGATGCCGGGCCTGCCCGCCAGCCGGTCGAATATCCCGTTGGCAGCGTCGATCGGCACGCCGAACTTGTTCTCCTTCATGCCGGTCGAGATTTTTGCGTGCGTACCGGCGTTCACGTCAGGGTTGACCCGTAGTGTCGCGTCAGCCGTCTTGCCCATCGCGGACGCGATCTCGGCCAGCACGGCGCCTTCCTCCTCAAGCTCCAGGTTGAACTGACCGACGCCCACCGACAGCGCATATTCCAGCTCGGCGCGGGTCTTGCCGACGCCCGAAAAGACGATGTCCTGCGGCTTCATGCCGGCCGCCAGCGCGCGGGCGATTTCGCCGCCCGACACCACGTCCGCGCCGAAGCCCTGCCTGGCGAGCACCTTGAGCACGGCGAGATTGGGATTGGCCTTGATCGCGAAGGCAATATGGACGCGGCCAAGGCCCGAAAGCGCCGCGCGGAATACCTGCGCATGGCGCTCCAAGGTGGCGCGAGAATAGACGTAGACGGGCGTACCGACCGCAGCGGCGATATCCTGCAGCGGCACCCGCTCCACATGCAGGACGCCGTCAATATGGGTGAAATGATCCAAGGATGGTCTCTGCTATGGCTATTGCGGCCCCTGGGGCGGCAGATCGAACGGATCGGCCGAACGCTCTTCGGACTGGCTGAGCAGTTCGACGCTGCGTTCCGGGCGACCTTGGGTCGACGGGGTGGTCAGATCCGCGGGGGTGGGCGGCGCATTCGCGCCGACGGGCGTGGCCGGCGGCGGCTGCCCCTCCAGCGGCTTCAGCGGCTGGCGACCACCGCAGGCGGTGAGCGTCAGGGCGATCGCGCCCACCATCAGCGTGCGTGTCATGCCTGTCATATCCCGGCCTCCGCCTTGGCCTCTGCGATCCGGGCGCGTACCTGGTCCGGCGCGGTGCCGCCATGGCTCTTGCGGCTGGCGACCGACGCATCGACCGTCAGCACCGCGAAGACGCGGTCGTCGATGCGCGCGTCGATCTCCCGCAGCGTTGCGAGCGGCAGCGCGGCCAGTGGCGCGCCCGCCGCTTCCGCCGCGGCAACCGCGCGGCCGGTGATGTGGTGCGCCTCGCGGAAGGGTATGCCCGCTTCGCGCACCAGCCAGTCGGCCAGGTCGGTCGCGGTGGCGAAGCCGCTTTCGGCGAGGGCGCGCATCCGGTCGGTGCGGAACGTCACGGTTTCGACCATGCCGGTCATGGCCGCGATCGACAGGCCGAGCAGGTCGTGCGCCTCGAACACCGGCGGCTTGTCGTCCTGCATGTCCTTGGAATAGGCGAGCGGCAGGCCCTTCATCGTGACGCAGAGCGACGTCATGCAGCCCATGATCCGCCCCGCATGGCCGCGCACCAGTTCGGCCGCGTCGGGGTTGCGCTTCTGCGGCATGATCGAGCTGCCGGTCGAATAGGCGTCGGGCAGCTTCACGAAGCCGAAGGGCTGGCTCGCCCAGATGACGAACTCCTCGGCGAGGCGCGAGAGATGCAGCGCAAGCTGGGTCGCAGCCATCAGATAGTCGAGCGCGAAGTCGCGGTCGGACACGCTGTCAAGGCTGTTGTCGGTCGGCCGGTCGAAACCGAGTGCGGCCGCCGTCATGTGACGATCGATCGGGAATCCGGTACCCGCCAGCGCCGCTGCGCCCAGGGGACATTCGTTCATCCGCACTCGCGCATCGGCGAAGCGGCCGCGATCGCGCCGGATCATGGCATGATAGGCCATCAGGTGATGGCCGAGCGTCACCGGCTGCGCGGACTGGAGATGGGTGAAACCGGGCATCACTGCGTCGGCAAACTCTTCCGCCCGCGCGAGCAGCGCGGCCTGCAGCGCGCGAAGCCCAGCCTCGACCTCGTCGATCGCGTCGCGCACCCACAGGCGGAAATCGGTCGCCACCTGATCGTTGCGGCTGCGCGCGGTGTGCAGCCGGCCCGCCGTCGGGCCGATCAGCTGGGCCAGCCGCGATTCCGTGACCATGTGGATGTCCTCCAGGTCGAGATCCACGGGCACGCCGTCGCGCGCATATTCGGTCGCAATCCTGGTCAGGCCTTCGGTTATGGCCTGCGCATCCTCGCCCTCCACGATGCCACGGGCGGCCAGCATCGCGACATGCGCCTTCGATCCTGCAATGTCCTGTTTCCACAATCGCTTGTCGAAGGGGATCGAGGCATTTATCTCGCGCATGACCGAAGCCGGTCCGGCCGCGAAGCGACCGCCCCACATGCTGTTGGAGCCCGTGTCCGTGAAACTGTCTTCGGCGTCCTTGATCGTTCTGCTCCTGGCCGGCCTGCTGGCGGCCTGCGATAGGCAATCACCGCCGCCGGAGCAAGCCGCAGCGGAGGGTATGGCGACCAGCGGCGAAGCGCCGTCGGGCGGCAACGACGCGGAAGGCGCGTTCAACTATGAACTGGACCGCAGCAAGGCCGGGACTCCCGCCCCCGATTTCACCTTCGGCGACCCCGATGGCGGCGATACCAGCCTGTCCGAATTCTCCGGCCGCCCGTTGCTGGTCAACCTTTGGGCAACATGGTGCGCCCCCTGCGTGGCTGAAATGCCGACGCTGGACGCGGTTGCCGCAACCTATGGTCCCAAGGGGCTGGCCGTGCTGACCATCTCGCAGGATTTGGAGTCGGCAGGGGTCAAGGCCTTCTTCGAGAAGCACGACCTGCCCCACCTGAAGGGCTGGACCGACCCCGACAATCGTTTCGGCACCCATTATGCCACCGGACTGCTGCCGACCAGCATCCTCTACGATGCCCATGGGCAGGAAATGGTGCGCGTGATAGGCGCGATGGACTGGAACAGCGCGGAGGCCAGGGCGTTGCTGGATGCTGCGATGAAAAGCTGATTTGTGCTGCATCCGCACATAGCTGGATTCCCTATATATTTCGCCGAATTGCCAAAAGCTGGCGCACTGCCGTTCTAAAATTGATGCACTGCAATAGAGGCTTTGCGCCGCAGCATCGTTTGTCCTCCTGCAAGAGAAAAACTCATCAGGGGGCATTGATGAAGAGACTTAACGCATACCGCCTTTCGCTTATCCTGGCTTCGTCCTGGTCCGCCTGTGCCATGGCGCAGGAGCCGCAGGATGCGCCCGCCGCCGATGACGGCGCGGCGATCATCGTTACCGGAACGCGCCTGACAGGCATGAAGGCCGCCGATAGCCCCGCGCCGATTCAGTTGTTGGGCGCCGACGCCATCCAGCGTACCGGCTCTCCCGACCTGATCCAAAGCCTCGCGCAGAATTTGCCCTCGGTGCAGGCGCAGGCCTTCGGCAGCGATCTGCAGGCACATAATCTTCAGATGAAGCTCCGCGGACTTAGCCCCAACCACACGCTGATCCTGGTTAACGGCAAGCGCCGCCATGGCACCGCCAACGTGTCGGTCGCCGGCGGCCCCTATGGCGGTTCAGCAGCGCCCGACATCAGCTTCATCTCCCCCGACTCGATCGAGCGAGTCGAAGTGCTGCAAGACGGCGCTGCCGCCCAATACGGCACCGACGCGATTGCCGGCGTCATCAACTTCATCCAGAAGTCTCGCGGATCGGGCGGCGCCCTGAACGGGACCATCGGCCAATATTATGACGAAGGCGGTGAAACCTACGCCATTGGTGGAGACATCGGCCTCACGCCGTTCGAGGGTGCGTATCTCAACATCGCGGGACAGAAGAAGCGCAAGGATTTCAGTTTCCGGGGCGACGTGAATCCGGAATCGACCTCCCTCGTCGGCACTTATCCCGACATCGCCAAGCTCGCAGGCTATCCCTTTACAAACCGGATTGCCGGCGATCCGCAGATCAATCAAACGATCGTCAGCTACAATGCCGGCTATGAGTTCGGCGAGTTCGAAGTCTACAGCTTTGGCAGCTACGGCCACAAGCTGGCCCGCGCCTATGAGAATACGCGCAACCCCACCATCATCACTAAGACCGTCGATCCGGACGGCAGCTTCGTGGCTCCGGCCGCGCGCAATGGCGACGAGACGACCGTGCGCCTCTATCCCGGCGGTTTCCAGCCGCTGGAACGTGTAGACGAGACCGACTACAGCTTCACCGGCGGGTTCAAGGGCGCCATCGGCGGAACGACCTTCGACATCGCGTCGACCTATGGCAAGGACAAGGTCGAGGTTTATGTCGAAAATTCGGGCAACGCGCAGCTTTACCGGGACACCGGTTTCACGCCGACCTTCTTCCACAATGGCGATTTCATCGCGACCCAGTGGAGCAACACGCTCGACCTAACGCACACCGTCGATGTCGGCTTCGCCGAACCGCTGACCATCGCCGCTGGCCTTGAATATCGGGAAGACACCTATGCCATCGTCTCCGGCGATCCGGCCTCTTATTACGGGGCCGGCGCTCAATCCTTCTTCGGCTACAGCCCCAACGACGCTGGCAAGTACAAACGCAGGAACTTCTCGCAATATCTGGACATCAGCTTCAAGCCGACCGACAACTGGCTGGTCGATGGTGCCGTTCGCCACGAACATTATAGCGACTTTGGCGATACGACGGTCTTCAAGCTGACCAGCCGCTACGACCTCTCGGATGCAATTGCCGTGCGCGGTACGGCCAGCACCGGCTTCCGCGCCCCGACGCTGGCCGAGGGCGGCTATTCAGGCGTCAACGTCGGCCCAAGCGGCGTCAGCGGCGTGTTGCCAGCCAGTTCCTCGGCAGCGTCATTGCTGGGCTTCGGCGGCCTGAAACCGGAAAAGTCCACCAACTTCAGCGCCGGCCTGGTCCTAAACCCGGCGCAAAATCTGACGATCACGCTTGACGCCTATCATATCACAATCCGCGACCGCATCGTGATTTCCAGCCCCTTCTACGGCTTCCGGGGGCAGTTCTGTCCGGCCGGCTACAAGGCATCCTACGACCCGGTCACAAAAACGCCGTTTGACGCCAATCGGTGCAGCGACTTCAACGCAGCGGCCTATGCGCTCAACAACCAGCCTGCGGTGCAGAACGCGGTCGCAGGCGTCCTTGGCGGCGAAATCCCCTCATATGTGCTCCTGAACGTCAACGGCACGCGCAACATCGACGGCAGCGTGGCGGTTCAGACTTTCGCCAATGGCGTCAAGATGCGCACCACCGGTATCGATCTGGTGGCGTCCTACATGACCGATCTCGGCAATCTAGGGCGCGTGGACTGGTCCTACACGGCCAACTACAACAAGAACAAAGTGCTGAGCGTGGCGGCGCCGCCGTCCGTGCTCAACGTCGCGGGTGCCGCCCTGATCGACCGCTACAGCGTAGCGCAGCTGGAAAATAGCACGCCCAAGTTCAGGGCGACGCTAGGCGCTTTCTGGACGCTTGGCGACTTCACCGCCAACCTGCGCGAAAGCTATTATTCGTCGGTCTATGCCCTCGAAACGTCAGCCGGCAACGGTCCCTTGGGCGGGGCCGATACACGAACCTATGTGAAGGCGGCCTTCATCACCGACCTGGAGCTAGCTTACAAGATTGCCGAGCCGATCAAACTGTCCATCGGTGCGAACAATTTGTTCAACAAATATCCGACGAAGCGCTCCTCCACGAATATTCGTGCACCGCAGCTTGCGGGCAATTCGCGGACTTACTCGACCAACCTCTACCCCAACTTCTCGCCATACGGCATCAACGGCGGCTACTATTACGCCCGCCTGAGCGTGAACTGGTAAGGCGCTGAGCACAAGACGAGGGCCGGTCCACAAGGACCGGCCCTTTTCGCGCCCGTCGTCAAGAGAGGAGCACCCATCACGGCACGGATGCCGTCGCGACGCGCCGTTCGCCCCTTCGCTCTGGTGCCACCGGTCGGCACTTTCTATCGTCTGCCAACGCTGACGCCGCGCCGATCCACGGCTTATCGGCATAATGGAGGAGACATGCCGATGAAGAAGACTGTCCTCGCCGTCCTTGTCTCGGTGCTAGCACCCGCGGCCGCGCTGGCCCAGGAGCCCGTCGCATCGCCCCTTCCCTTCTCGCCCGCCGTCAGGG
>JBEVME010000036.1:0-12474 GCA_040508785.1 Sphingobium sp. | reverse complement strand
TCCCTCCCGGATGCCCCCCTTAACCGCCGAACTTGAAGGTCGCCGTGACCCCGTAGGTGGTCGGCTCGCGGCGGGCGACGCTGGTGAAGCCGAGCGGCGCCGCGAACGACAAGGTGCTGTCATAGGCGCGATTGTCGGTCAGGTTCCGGCCGGAGACGCAAGATCGAGCCGATCGTTCAATGTCGAGAGGCCCAGGCGCGTTCAGCACTCGCCGGGTGGCCGGCGCGCGCCATCGCCGCGGTCGCACCGTTAGCCGTGAAGCCTATTGGTTCGTCGGGCGGCGCGGCTCCAGGCGGATTGGCGCCTGCTGTCGTTGAGATGGAACGTCAACCGTTGCGCTTCACCACGCCCGCCCATGCGCCAAACTGTTCGATCCGCTCCCAGAACAGGGCGCGGGTCGCCGCGAAATTATGCATGTGGCTCATGCGCGGGCAGACGAAGATATCGATCGACGGGGCGGAACGGTAGGCCCGCGGTTCGCCGGCCACGTCTGCGCAAGTGTCGCGCTCGCCCATGGCGATCAGGACCGGCACGGTGACGGCGGCGGCTTCCGGTGCGACGGCCCCCGGAGTCGTGCTGCCACGCGCCACTGCGCCGGGCGTGGTCAGCGACCCCCAAGGCTGGCAGGCCACGCCCACCTGCTTTTCCGGCTCATGGATATGGAAGAAGCGCGCGAGGTCGGTCAGAGCGGCCTGCTCCATGTCGGCATCATAGTCTTCGCTATAGTGAAAGCCCCAGAGCATGGGATGCGGAGCGTCCGGATCGGGCACCGCGGCCGCCATGCGCTCCCGATAGGCGGCGACAGCGGGCGCGTTCACCACGACCGGCGGATCGTCACGGAGCTGGGTGTCCCGAGGCAGCCAGGGTGCGACGATCGGTTCGGCGCCGGGCCGCACGGGCGGATGCGTATGGATCGCGGAGTAGCCGAGGATTCCGATGCCGTCATAGCAATGATAGCGCCCCTGCTGGATGATCGTCATGCAGCCGCCCATCGACTGGCCGATGCCGATCTTCACCGGGTCGGCGATCGCCGGGAAGCCGTCCGCCAGCGTACCGTTCGCCAGCCGCTGCAGCACCTCGGCCTCGGCCGCCATATTTCCCGCTGACGTTGTCGTATAATCCAGCTTCGACGCGGCATGGATGCTCGATCCGCCCACGCCCAGATGATCCACCGACACGAAAATCCAGCCGCGCGCCGCGTGCCAGTCCGCTTGCGAGCCGCGCGCGGGACCGGGAAGATCGACGGTGAAATAGCCGCGCGAATAGCCGCCTCCAGGTTTGGCAAAACAGATGATCGGCGGGTCGGCCATCGCCGCCGGATCGGGGAGGGTTATCGTCAATGCGACATGAGCCGGCTCGCCCAGCGCGGCAGCTTGCGTGACGTCGATGGTCAGATCGATTGACTGCATACTCTCCACCTCTCGTTATGTCCACAACTGTGGACACAAGCGGTTGGCAAAGCAAGAGCTAATCGTCGACTGCGCGCTGCAGGGCCTGGGCAAGCCACCGATCCGATCGGTCCGCACCGTCACCGGAGGCGGCGGCGAGCGGCAGAACATGGCGATAGAGAAAATAGCCGCTGCACAGCATGGATATCTCGGCAGCGCGCGCGGGGCCATCCGACCCGCCCAGCCAGGCAGCGATCGGGGCGATGATGTGGCGCTCTAGCAGCCGCAATGCTACCGCCCGAGCGGATGGATCGGCAGTGGCGAATATCAGCATCGACACCGGCTGTGCTCGTGTCGGCGCGGCGCGGGCGAAATAGGCGACCGCTCGATCGCCAAAACCTGCGCGCGGGCCGTCGATCAGGGCCGAGATATCGAGGATATCGCGCATCGCCTCTTCGAACAGCGCCAGCTTCGAGCCGAAATAGCGGCGGATCAATGTCGTATCGCAGTTCGCGGCTGCGGCGACCGCGCGCAGTCCGACATCGCTATAGCCGGCTTGGGAAAAGGCCCGTTGCGCCGCTTCGAGGATGCGGGTTCGTGTTGCGTCCGCAATGGAGCCGCGGACGGCGAGCGATGGTGACGAAGTTGACATGGCGCCGATGGTGGACCGGCTTCCCGCCCATGGCAATCATCCGCAGCACAGGTTATTGATCGACCGATATGCGGGTCATGATCGGGTGAAGCCGGTTCGTCTGCCGCAATTCGGAACAGTCCCACTTTGTCAGGCCGATCTCATGACAGACCTCATAGCGCGCGATGAAGGCGACATATTGCTCGCTGTCGATGGCCCCGTCGCGACCATCAGTTTCAACCGCCCGCATCGGCGCAATGCGCTGTCCTATGCGCTGCTGACCGGCCTGCGCGATATGCTCCATGCAGTCGCCGCGTCGGACACGCGCGTTCTGATCCTGCGCGGGGAGGGCAAGGATTTCTGTGTCGGTGCCGATGTCGGCCAGTCTCCCGATAACGCCAAGGCCTATGACTATGAGACGCTGGCCAGCATCTACGAGACCGGGCGGCTGCTGCACGAAATGAAGCAGGTGACGGTCGCCGCCGTCGACGGCGGATGCGCCGGGCCGGGCCTTGCCTGGGCGGCGGCGTGCGACTTTCGCTTCGCGTCGGATCGCGCCGTCTTCAACACGGCCTTCCTCAAGGTCGGCGTGGCGGGCGAGATGGGGCTGGCATGGTCGCTGCTGCGGCTCGTTGGCGGAGGCTGGGCGCGCGAGCTGCTGCTGTTTCCGGGTAAGTTCGGTGCCGAGCAGGCGCTGAAGATGGGATTGGTAACGCGCGTCTTCACCGCCGATGCGCTCCACGAGGAGACGGCTGCGGCAGCGCAGACGCTCGCAGGCTATTTCGCCCCGTCGCTGCGTGCGGCCAAGGCCAATATCCTGTCGGCTGAAAAGCTGACCCTGGCCGATTTCATCCAGATCGAAGGCTCGCGCCACGCGCATATCGCATTCGATCCGGCCCGCATGGAGGGCTTGCGCGCCTTCGCCGAAAAGCGCGATCCCAAGTTCGAAGGGTAGGGCGACCCTACCGCACCATCGTCAGCCCGCCGTCGACTGCGAATATCTGCCCGGTGATGAACCGCGCGCCGCCGGTACACAGGAACAGCATCAGCGGCACCAGATCGCGCTCCGCGTCCCCCAGCCTGCCGTCGATCGGCATTTCCGCCGCCAGCCGGGCGTCCAGCGAGGCCAGCGCCTCAGCCGACATGAGGGAGCGGGTCGTCGCATACATGGGCGTGCTGATCGCCGGAGCGATCATGTTGACGGTGATATCATGCTGTCCCCATTCCTTGGCGGCGGTCCGCGACCAGGAGATGACCGCGCCCTTGGTCGCGGAATAATGGGCCTTGTTGACCAGGCCCGAGATGCCCGCGCCCGACGCGAAGTTCAGGATACGGCCGCCCGTGTCGCGTAGCAGGCGGAACGCGGCCTGATTGGTGAGCATCGTGCCGCGTGCGTTGACGGCGAACACGCTGTCCCATGACTCGACCGTGATATCTTCGGCCGGCGCGCCCGGTGCGATGCCGGCCGCATGGACCAGCGTGTCCAGCCCTCCGAGCAGGTCGCTCGCCTGCGCGAACGCCGCGTCGACCGACGCCTTGTCGGACACGTCGCAGGGCACGAAGCCGGCGGCCTCCGCCCTGTCCGCCGCCGCGCGGCCCGCCGCCTCGTTGAGGTCGAGCGAAACCACCCGCGCGCCGGCCGCCGCCAGCGGGCCGAGCAGCGCCGCGCCCATGCCGCTCGCGCCGCCGGTGACGATGATGCGCTGTCCTGTCAGGGCGCCGGTCACCAGAACCCGCCATCGCAGCGGACCAATGTACCGGTGACGTAGCTCGACGCCGGGCTGGCCAGGAACAGGGCGGAGGTTACCACCTCCTCGGGCTTGCCGGGACGGCCAAGCGCGTTCTTCGACGTTTCCCGCGCCTCTTCGCTCCAGGCCTTGGCGATATCAGTCAGGAAAGGGCCGGCCGACAGCGTGTTGACGCGCACCTTCGGGCCATATTCATGCGCAAAGGACAGGCTCATCGCGTTGAGCGCGGCCTTGGACGACCCATAGGGCACGGTCTGCGGCAGCGGCATCACCCCGCCGGTCGAGGACACGTTGATGATCGTGCCGCCATCGCCGTCCCACATTCGCTTGGCGATCTGGCTGGCGAGGCGGAACGGCCCTTTGAAGTTCAGGTTCACGACGCTGTCGAACAGTTGCTCGGTCACTTCATGGCTGGGCGCACGCGGCCCCATGCCGGCATTGTTGACCAGGATGTCGATCCGGCCGAACGCGGCATAGGCTTCCTCGATCAGCCGGTCGATCTCGTCCCATTTGCCGACATGCGCGCCGATCGCCAGCGCCTTGCGACCCATTGCGCGCACCTCCTCCGCCGCCGCCTCGCAATTTTCGATCTTGCGGCTGGCAATGATGACGTCTGCGCCATGGGCCGCGAAGGCGCGGACCATCTGCAGGCCCAGCCCCCGGCTGCCCCCGGTCACGAGGGCGACCTTTCCGGTCAGGTCGAAAAGCGGATCGATCATTCCGCCGCCTCCATCGCATCCGCTCGTGCCAAGATATCGGCATATTTGGCGCGCACGGCGGCCAGCCGGTCAGGGATATGCTCGCTCGGGAACAGGCCGGCGGAAGGCTTGGCCTTGCGCGTATAGGCCTTGGCCACCTGCACCTTGTGCACTTCGGTCGGGCCGTCGGCGAGCGCGAGGTTGGGCAGCGCCATCCACATGGCGGCGAGCGGCGTTTCGTTGGTCACGCCGTAGCTGCCGTGGATCTGCATCGCGCGCTGGACGACGTCGTGATAGATTTTCGCCATCGCGACCTTGCACATCGCGATCAGGGTGCGCGCCGCACCATGGGGCTCGTTGTCGATCACCCAGGCGGTCTTGAGCACCAGCAGGCGGAACTGCTCCAGTTCGATTGCGGTGTCGGCGATCATGCCCTGGACGAACTGGTGGTCGGCCAGCAGCTTGCCCTGGGTACGGCGGGACACCACGCGCTCCTGCATCATCTCGAACGCGCGCTGGCATTTGCCGACGGTGCGCATTGCATGATGCACGCGCCCGCCGCCCAGCCGCGCCTGCGCGACCTTGAAGCCCTCGCCGGGAGCACCCAGCATCGCGTCGAGCGGCACGCGCACCTTGTTATAATGGATATAGCCGTGGATGCCCTGCTCCTCGTCGGCGATATCCTCGCCAATGGTGCCGACGTTGCGGATGATCTCGATCCCCGGCGTCTCGGCCGGCACGACCAGCATCGACATGCGGCTGTGCGCCGGCGCATCGGGATCGGTCACCGCCATCACGATCAGGAAGGCCGCAAAGCGGGCGTTGGATGAAAACCACTTATAGCCGTCCAGCACCCATTCGTCGCCGTCACGGGTGGCCTGGCAGACGAACTCCTTGGGATCGGCGCCTGCCTGCGGCTCGGTCATGGAGAAGGTCGAGACGATATCGCCGTCCAGCAGTGGCTGGAGGTAGCGGGCCTTCTGCTCTTCCGTGCCGAACATCGCCAGGATCTCGGCATTGCCCGTATCGGGGGCGGCGGTGCCGAAGATGGTCGGCGCCCAGTAGGAGCGTCCGAGGATTTCGTTCATATAGGCCAGCTTCATCTGGCCATAGCCCTTGCCGCCCAGATGCGGGTCGAGATGGCAGGCCCACAAACCCTGCGCCTTCACCTGATCCTGCAGCGGCGCGATCACCGCGCGGGCGGTTTTGTTTTTCACGTCATAAGGATCGCCATGATGCGGGAAAAGCAGGTCGATCGGCTCGCATTCATTCTTCACGAAGTCGCGCATCCAGTCGAGCTTCGCCTGGAATTCGGGTTCGATGGTGAAGTCCATGGGGGTTCTCCTTGGAAATTATGTTCTGGAAATGGGGGAGGATCCGCGTCAGCCGATGCGGCGGATCAGCTTTTCGGCATAGGCGAAATTTTCGAGCACCAGGCGGGAGAAGAGCTTGCCGGTTTCCTCGCTCAGAATGCCGGCAGCCGCCTGGGCGACCTTATATTCGAGGATGCATCCGCCCTTGTACATGGCGAGGATCGCGTAATAATCGAAATCCTTGATGTCCCGTCCGGTGCCTGCCGCATAATAGCGCGCCATTTCCTGGCGGGTCGGCCAGTTGTGCGAATTGTAGAGGCTCTTGGCCGGGATTTCGTCCGGCGCCTTTTCATCGCGCAGCGCATTGGTGAACCAGGCGAGATCGATCAGCGGGTCGCCGATCGTGGATAACTCCCAATCGATCAGCGCCGTCAGCCTGGCGGGTCGGTCGAACGCGAACAGCGCGTTGGGTGTGCCGACGTCGCCATGGATGATCCCCGCCTTGAACCCATCCGGTACGTTGGCGCGCAGCCAGTCGCGCGTCAGCACATAGCCGGGGATCGTCCGGCCGGGATAATTATACAGCTTTTCATAGCTGTTTAGCTGCCCCTCCCAGCGATCGACCTGCCGTTCCAGGAAATTGTCCGGCTTGCCGAACCCTTCCAGGCCTACCGCCTTGTAATCCACATTGGCGAGCGCGATCAGCCCGTCGACCAGCGCATAAGCAATGCCATATTCGCTCGGCGGCCCATCGAAGGGCGCGCGGTGATAGATATGACCGTCGCGCAATTCGGCCGCCCAGCCCTTGACCCATTCCATGACGTAGAAGGGCTGGCCGATGACGCTCGCATCCTCGCAGACGCCGTAGCAATAGGGGTGCGGCACCGGCGTAGCATTGAGCGCGGTCAGCACCCGTGCCTCGCGCAGCGCCGTACGCTCGGAGCCCGGCGGGGCAACCGGCGGCGGGCGGCGCAGCAGCATCGTCTCGTCGCCGCCGCGATTGAGCGAAAGGATGACGTTGCTGGTGCCGCCATGGATTTTTTTGACAGCGAGCGGGCCATCCCCAAGTTGCGGCACGGTCGCATCCAGCCACTCGGTCAGCTTGGGAATGTCGACCAGCCCCGTCAGATCGTTGTCTTGCACAGATCTTCTCCCTCATCCTCCGCGTCTGCAAGTTCCCGCAGATTGGCGTCTATCTGTTTGCGAACAGCCCGCAGATCGGCGGCGACACGCGCGATCAGGGCCGCGTCCAGGCCCGCCGTCAGCGTCGCGGCGAGTTGCAGCCCTTCGGCATCGTCGGCCTGGCGCAGCGCCGTTCCGGCGGCGGTAGGCACCAGCAGGCGCGCGCGCTTGTGATCGGGATTGTCACGCCATTCGATGAGGCCGCGCGCGAACAGCGCATCGGCGGCGCGCTGGACAACCTGGCGGGGGTGGCCCAATGCTCGTCCGATCTGCGGCACGGTCGATGGGCGCTCGGCATGGGTCACGGCGGTCAGGACGATATTTTCAACCTCGGTCAGCCCATGGGCCGAGCGGATAGAACGGAAAGCGAGATCGACGCGTCCTCGCGATCGCGCAATCTCGTCGACGAGCTGAATAAAGGCGGTCGCGCGTTCCAATACGGAATATGTATTCCATAACGGAACTAAAGTGTCAAACTATTTGGATAGCCACTCGATCGCAAAGCCGCCACGGGTCGGGCTGACCCGGCAAGCCCGGCTTCCGCGGAAATGGCCGGGCGCTAGCAGCAGGTTCCGGTCGGACGCGAGTTGGAGCATGGCGCAGCGCGATTCGACAGCCATCGCCGCGTCGGCATTGCCAAGGCCGTTGATCGTCGGATCGATCACCTGCAGCGGTGAGTGCAGCACATCACCGACGAACAACGCGCCGTCCGTGCCGCCATCCAGTAGCCCGGCGACATGACCCTGAGTATGGCCGGGGCAGGGGATCAACGTGAAGAGGTCGGCAAAGGATTCGTCGCCCTCGACCACCCAGGCCAGCCCCGCATCGATCACCGGCTGGACGCATTCGGCATAGATGCCACGATTGAAAGCATATCGGCGCGGCAGCTCTTCCGTCAGTTCGCGCGACCAGAAGTCCTGTTCCGCCCGCGTGAAGATATAGCGGGCATTGGGGAAGGTCGGCACGTAGCGGCCATCGACGAGTCGCGTATTCCAGCCGCAATGGTCGACATGCAGATGGGTGCAGAGCACGAAATCGATCTGCTCGGGCGTGACTCCGGCTGCCTCCAGCCGCTCGATCCATGGCGTGTCCAGCTGGTGATAGGGCGGGATGATAGGCCGATCCCGACCGTTGCCGACGCACGGGTCGACGAGGATGCGGTAGCGCCCGGTCTCGACCAGCCAGGCATGATGCGACAGGTGCGCCATGCCCGTCACCGGATCGAGATGGTCGGGTACCAGCCAGTCGCGATTGGCTTCGATCAGGGCTGGATCGACCGAGCCGAGCAGGGAGTCGATGCCGAACGACACCGACTCCTGCTCGACGATCGCGCGTATGGACGCCGCGCCGACCCTGATCGGACCTGGGATCACACCCGTTCGATAATGATCGCCGGAGCCATGCCGCCGGCGGCGCACATGGTCACCAGGCCGCGCTTGAGGTCGCGGCGTTCCAGCTCGTCCAGCACGGTGCCGATCAGGATCGCGCCGGTCGCGCCGATCGGATGACCGAGCGCGATCGAACCGCCATTGACGTTCACCTTGTCACGATCGAGATCGAGGTCGCGGATGAACTTCTCGGCCACGACCGCAAAGGCTTCGTTGATTTCCCACAGGTCGATATCGTCGATCGTGAGGCCCGCGCGGGCCAGTGCCTTCTTCGCGGCCGGGACCGGCGCGTTCAGCATCAGCGTGGGATCGTCGCCGATATTGACCGCCGCCAGGACACGGGCGCGCGGCTTGAGACCGTGCGCGTCGGCATATTCCTTCGAGGCGATCAGGACGGCGGCCGCGCCGTCGACCACGCCCGAGCTGTTGCCGGCATGATGGACATGCGTGATTTCCAGGTCCGGATATTTCTGCTGGATGAGGCCGTTGAAGGTCGTTCCCTTGTCGTCCAGCGGCGTGGAACCAATGGCGACGAAGGACGGCTTGAGCGCGGCAAGCCCTTCGGCGGTCGTCTGCGGACGGGGAAATTCCTCCTTGTCCAGCACCATCGCACCTGTGTCGTCATAGACCGGAATCAGGCTCTTGTCGAAACGGCCCTCGGCAATGGCGACGGCGGCGCGGCGCTGGCTTTCCAGGCCGAGCGCGTCCAGCGCCTCCCGGCTGATCCCCTCCATCGATGCGATCGCGTCGCCGCATACGCCCTGATGCGACTGGGGATGGACCGACTGGAGGCGGGCATTGCCCGATCCCATGCCGAGCGGCATGATGCCGGCGGCCATCTCTTCCTGCGCCATGGTCGCTGTCAGCGACATCATCTCGGTGCCGCCTGCGACCACCAGATCTTCCAGGCCCGCCATCACCTGGCCGATGCCGAAGCTGACGGCGGTGATGCCACCGCCGCAGAAGCGATCAAGCGTCGTGCCGCTGACGGTCGTCTCGTAGCCCGCGTCGAGCAGAGCCATGCGCGCCAGGTCGCCGCCCTGCTTGCCCTTCTGGGTCGCGGTGGACCAGATCACGTCATCTACGTCGGCGGTGTTCAGATTGTTGCGCTCGGCGATCGCCTTGAGCACCGTCGCGGCCAGATGCTGAGGGTGCATATGGGCGAGCGCGCCCTTGCCCGCCTTGCCCACACCGCGCGGGGTGCGGACGGCATCGATGATATATGCTTCGGCCATGTATGATGTCTCCAGGTCGTGCCGCATTCGCGGATGTGCGGAGTGGAAATAGCTATCTCACCTAGCCATACAAGTGCCAAAATGGATATGGCGGTATGGCCGGGCCACTTCGATCGCAGGGCCGATGCTGCTGGCGATCGGGCGTCCGGCCGTCAGCCTGGCGGAAGACCGTCCGAGATCCCCGGTGCCTCCACATGCACGAATGCCGGACACATCTCCGCGCCCGGCATTCGCCCTAACAGCTAATGTCCTGCGATCAGAACGAGGTCTTGATATCGAAGGTGAACATGCGCGGCGGTCCGTAGGCATAGCTCTCCACGCCGAAGATGATCGTCGCGCTCGATCCCTCGAAATAGGTCTTGTTGAAAAGGTTGGTCGCATTCGCGGCGATGTCGAACCGCGACCCGAGAACATGGTTCCACTCGAGCCGCAGGTCCACCAGCGTCCGCTTGGGGATCAGGTTCGCGCCGGCGGCCAGACCATTGATGTTGAGAAATGGCACCGCGCCGCCAGTGAAGAGCGCGCCCAATGTCGCCTGGGTAGCATAGGGCAGGATCACCGATTCAGGGTAGGTGATGAAGGCATCCTGATAGCTGACGGTCGGCGAAAAGACGAGTTCCCCATTGTCGTTCGGCAGCTCGCCATGCAGCCGGCCCGTAATGCTGAACTTGTTCTTCGACACGAACGGCACGGGATTGGCCGACAGGTCCTGGACCATGCCGGGGACCGACGTATCGGTCCATTTCTTGTTCTTCGCGTCGGTCAGGGCGTAATTGGCCTCGAGCGTCAGCCAGTCGGTCACGTCGGACTGCAGATCGAACTCGAAGCCCATGAATTCGGTCTTGTCGACATTGGTGCTGACCGTGTTCAGGTTGGGCACACCGCCGACGATCGTCAGGCCGAGATAGCTGACCTGCTGGCCATGATATTTGTCGTAATAGCCTTCGATGTTGAATCGGGTCTGCGCTTGGCCGATCTGGAACGTCGTCTTCACGCCAGCGAAGAAATCGTCGATCGTTTCGGGACCGAAGCTCTTGGGCAGAGGCGGGGTGGCCGAATCGTTGAAGCCGCCGCGCTTGTACCCACGCCGGTAGCCACCATAGATCAGCGTGTCGGGATTGACCCGATAATCGATGCCGAAATTATAGGTGTTGCCCTGGAATTTCTTCTCGTTGAGCGCCGTGACCGTCGGCGCGGACGGAATCTGCGCGCCGGGCGCCTGCGGCACGATGAGTGTTTCGACGCCGCTCAGGTTGCTCACCTTGTCCCAACTGTGGCGGAAGGCTGCCGTAAAGCTGAGCTGCGGGGTTATCTCGAACGTACCTGATCCGAACAAGCCGTAGGAATCGAAGTTGGTGCCGCCAAAGCGCGTGCTGACGGCCACGGTGCAGGTCGTCGGGGTCGTGCAGGTCGGGCCGTGAATGGTACCGGACGCGATAGTCAGCTTCCCGACGTCACGCGGCTGGCGGGTGATATCGATCAGGCCGCCGACAATGAAGTTCAGGCGATTGTCCAGCAGACTGCCCTGGAGCTGAAGCTCTTCGGTGGTCTGGCGGTTCCTGTTTAGATAGGGGACTGGTGGCAGCGAGATGGTGTCGGCTGCCACGCCGTCGGCGTTGGTGCTCTGGGATACATTCCCGTTCCCGTAAATATAGCCGAAGATGTTCTTGATCGTCAGGGAGTCGCTGAGATCGAGCGTCGAGGTATTGATGAACGCGAAGGCCGTGCGCGCCGGGTTATCGTAGCGAACGTCGGAAAAGGAATATCGCGTACCAAAGCCCGGAGCGGGCACCGTGCCGAAGCCGGTGGCGGTAGGCGCGAGCAGCCTGCCGGCGCCGGCCGAATATTGGTCGTCGACGCGCTGATAGGTCAAAATGGTCGAATTGGTGAAGGAATCGCTGGGCTTCACCAGCAATGTGGCGCGGACCATCTGCTGGTCGCGATCGTTGACCCGCTGCGCCGGCAATGTGAGGCCGGTCAATGTCTCCTGGGTCCCGGCGAAGGTGTGGCTATAGCCCTTGCGCTTCCAGACGAAGCCGGCGACGCGTAGCGAAACCTCATCGCCCGCGAGTGGAATATTCACCGCGCCCTCCGCCTGGAAATTGCCGAAGGTTCCGGCCTGCAGGCGAACATAGCCGCCAAATTCGCCATCGGGCGCGCGGGGCACGATCAGGACGGCACCGCCAGTCGTCGAGCGACCGAACAGCGTCCCCTGTGGACCCTTCAGCACCTGGAATGATTGCAGGTCGAAAAATTGGGGATAGAGGGTGGGCGCTTGGAACGGACCGCTCAGGGGAACGTCGGCGAAATAGGTCTCGACGCTACCGGCGGCGGCGCCATAGTTGGTGCCGCGGCCGCGAATGGCGAAAGCGGGCAGGCCCGGGCTGCCCGAGCTGGCATTGACCGTGAGGCCCGGCACTGCCTTGTTGAGATCATTCGAGCTATAGATCGCCTGCTGCTTGAGCTTGTCGTCGGAAAAGGCCGTGATCGCCAATGGAACGCTCTGCAGGCTTTCCTCGCGCCGGCGGGCGGTGACGACGATATCGCCCATCATGTCCGTCGTCTGCGCCTGCTGCGCACCTCCTGCCTGGTCATCGGCGGCGATCGCCGTACCTGACAACATCGTGCCCGCGCAAAAGACAGCGGCCACGCGCGACAGACGTCGGAAATCATTCATGAGCATCCCCTCCCTGGAGCGGCCGTTGAAGCGGCCATAAACCATGCGTGAAATTTCGCGTCATGGAAGGGAAGAGGATAAGGTTGGCCCCAATGGCTGTCAATAGAGTTAGCTATTTTGAGCTGGTACTTCAAGCATCTAATTTCGGCCGATCCAGATTAAGACCGTCGCACGCCGACCGCCGAAAGAAAAGAACCGGGTCGCGTCAGCGGCC
>JBEVME010000018.1:0-31692 GCA_040508785.1 Sphingobium sp. | reverse complement strand
GCACGCGGCCTTCAGGTCGTCATTGGCGATGCGGAACAGCATCATGCCCATGGTCGGATAGATCAGTTCGCCGTCGACCCCGTCGATCGCCTGTTCCTTCAGCCGCTCGGCAGGATCCCAGACGCTCTTGGGAGCGAATTTCATGCCCCCTTCGGACCATTCCTGCCATTTTTCGAGATTGGCGGTGAGGCCTGTCGAAAAGAACTTGGCGATCGGGATCGGCTTGAGTTCCTCGCAGACGAAATAGGCGCCCTTCTTGCCGCCCAGATCATATTCCAGATGCGGCGCGATATCCCGATATTTGGGCTCCACGCGTTCGGCCCACATCTCAGGCGGCTCGATCACATGAGAGTCGGCCGAAAATATAATGTCGTTCATCCCTGTGCTCTCCTGTCCGGCAGCGCCGACCAGCGACGCGATCGCGAATCCTGCCCACCGCCTTCGAATTGAGATTAAGATATAATAGAAATATGTCAATAGCCGCGCAGGGTGGCAAAACGGTCCCGGTGAAAGGCTGCATTCCCCCACATCGCTTCCAGCACGGCGCCGCGCTTGGCGAACAGTCCGGCGTCATGTTCGTCGGTCATGCCGATGCCGCCGTGCATCTGGATCATCTCGCGCCCGAGCAGGTGCAGCGTATCGCCAGCGGCCGCCTTGGCCAGCGACGCGCGCAGCCTCGCCATGTCGCCGTCCGGCGGCTCGGTCCCATCCATCGCCTTCAGCGCCGCCACCACCACGGGCCGCAACATTTCCACCGCTTCGAACAACGCAACCGCCCGGTGCTGCAGCGCTTGGAAATTGCCGATCGGCTCGCCGAACTGAACGCGGGTCTTGAGATAGTCGAGCGTGCGGGCGAAGCCTTCCTCGGCAATGCCCAGCATCTCCGCGCTGGCAAGGACGCAGGCCCTGTCGCGCAGCGCGTCCACCAGATCGGCCCCGCCCAGCTTGGCCTCATCCGGCAATGCAACGCCCTCTAGCACGATATCGGCATGGCTGAGCGAATCGAGCATCGCCCGCGAACGGACGACAAGGCCATCCGTCATGCCCGGCACCAGGAAAAGCGCGCTGTCTTCGCCACAGTCGGCCGATATCAAGAACAGGCCAGCGCCATCGCCGTCGGCGACAAATCGGCGTGTGCCGTCCAGTCTCCAGCCGTCCGCTTGGCGGGTCGCGACAATCTCGCCATCGTCCAGTTGCCCTGGCGCCTGCGCGACAGCCAGCGCGGCCGACGTCCCGCCGGCAGCAATCGGGGGTAGCCACCGATCGCGCTGCGCCGGGGACCCGCCCCGATCGATGGCCCAGGCCGCGCAGGCGATCGATGCCAGCGGTGAGATCGTCAGGTTGCGGCCGAGCTCGAGCAACGTCATGCCCGCTGCTTCGAAGCCCAGCCCGGAGCCGCCGTGCGCTTCGGGTACCGCTATGCCCGTCCAGCCAAGATCGGCCAACGCCGCCAGCGATGCCCGATCGACCACGGCCGAGACGCCCGCATCCCGGCGCGCGCGAAACGCAGCCACGGGCGATTCACGCGCGGCCCACTGCCGGACCATGTCGGCAAGCGTGACGGCGTCTGCGCCTGGCCTGCCCTCGCCTGTTGCCACCTGAACCCCCGTCATCGCGCGGTTCCCCCAAGACCCAGAATCCGCTTGGCGACGATATTGTTCTGGACCTCGGTCGAGCCCCCGTAGATCGTGACAGCCTTGGTGAAGAGCCAGTTGCGAGCGACTTCCAGTTCGTCCTCGGCAAAAGCATCGCCGCCGCTGCCCATGCCGTTCAGCCCCGTGATCTCGATCAATATGTCGGCGCGTTCCTGCACCAGGCGGGCGCCGATATTCTTCCCGAGCGACCCTGCCGCCGGACGGTCGGTATCGGCGGACCAGGCGTCTGCCGCGATGCCGAATGCCATCTGCGCCATCTCGAACCGCGCGATGCGGCTGCGCAATTCGCCTTCGCCGATCCGCCCCGCCGCATCGCATGGACGATAGCGCCGGGCTACATCGGCCAGGGCTACCGCACCCGCCCGTTCGTGCGAGGATGCGGATATGCTGCCGCGCTCATATTGCAGCAGCCGCATCCCGATCGACCAGCCTCCGCCGAGCGGCCCGACCAAATTGTCAACCGGGACCTCCACATCGGTAAAGAAGGTTTCGCAGAAAGGCGACGATCCGGAGATCAGGCGGATCGGGCGGACCATCACGCCTTCCGTGCGCATGTCGATCAACAGGAAGCTGATACCCGCGTGCTTCTTGCTGCTGTCCGTCCGCACCAGCGCAAAGCACCAGTCGGCCCATTGCGCGCCCGACGTCCAGACCTTCTGTCCGCTGACGAGAAAATGGTCGCCCCGCAATTCGGCGCGGCACTGCAGCGCGGCCAAATCGGAGCCGGCGCCTGGTTCGGAATAGCCTTGGCACCAGCGGATGCTGCCATCCGCGATTTTGGGCAGATGGCGCGCCTTCTGCGCTTCGGTGCCAAATTCAAGCAGCGTCGGTCCGATCATCGTCACGCCCATGCCGCCGACTGGATTCCATGCGCCAGCGGCGGCAAACTCCTGGTGCAACGCGGCGATGGCGGAAGCGGCGAGGCCCGCGCCGCCGTAACGGACCGGCCAGCCCGGCACGGTCCAACCCCGGGCTGCAACCGCCGCGCGCCAGGCCAGCACGACCGGAAGGTCCGACGGCGGATCGTCTGCGGTGCCGGCCAGCTCGGCTCGACCGCGCAACTCGGCGGGAAAATGGTCCCGCAGCCACGCCTTTACCTCTGCGCGGAATGCCGTCTCGGCTGGGTCCGTCACGCCACCTCCCCTTCAACAGTGAGCCTCCAACCGACTCGATTGCCATATATCAATTATAGGTTATAGTCTTGGCCGGCAAGCCGTCGACTCGGGCGATCAAACGGTATGCTGCGATCTTGCCTTTGGTCACCAAACGAGGCTAGGGTAATAAATTATAATTGAACTATGGCAATTGCGGTCGAGGAAAAATGTCTGATAACAGCAGGCGCACGAAGCTGAATGCCATCGAGACTGTCGACCAGCAGTCGATGGTCGTCGTCGCCGCCAAAATGCTTCGCAGGGAAATCCTCAGTCGCGACGAAGACGACATGTTCCTCGGTTCGGAGGACGAATTGGTCGGTCGGCTGGGGGTCAGCCCGCCCACGTTTCGGCAGGCTGCCAGGCTGCTCGAATTCGAGGAACTGCTGACGGTCAAGCGTGGCGTCGGCGGCGGCTATTTCGGCCGCAAGCCGACCGCTGCGGTGGTGGCGCGGCTGGCCGGCACCTATTTGCTGTCGCAGGGAACGACCTTTCGCGACGTCATTCGCGCTCAGGCGGTGCTGGAGGCGGAGGTCATCCGCCTGCTGGTCGAGGAAGGCAGCGACGAGGACCGGCGGGCGCTGACCGAATGTCTGGAATTCGACACCAATTTCGGCGCGAACAACGACGTCGCGCGCGGTGTGCGGGCGATCAACCGCTTCTGGCAGCGCGCGGGGCAGTTGTCGGGCAACAACAGCCTGACTCTCTTCATGCTCGCGTCGCAGGCCTATGGCGCCACCTCGGCCCAGTTGCGGCTGACGCCGGCGCGGCTCAAGCTCTACGCACAGGGCGTCGTCGAGATGTGCCGCGCCATCGAAGCGCGCGACTATGCCCGCGCGATCGCGATTCGCAGCGCCAGCTACCATAATCTGATGGAATGGGTGGATCAGGAGCCGGCCGGCGGCGACGGGCCCGTCTGACCACGGCGTCAATGCGCGGTCGCCGGGCCGTGCCTGCGGTGGGTTGCCCGACAATATACAGGAAGAGGGATATCGATGGCCAATACTGATCCGATGGTGGTGGGCATCGGCCGATCCGCTTACTCTCGCAATTCCGGCCGCACGACGGCCGGCATGGCTGTCGAGGCGTGCCGCAAGGCGGTCGCCGATGCGGGCATGGAGCTGGCCGATATCGACGGCATGGTCTCCTTTGCGATCGGCGATTCCGCCCACCCGCTCGAAGTGGCCCAGGATATGGGGCTGCCCGGCCTGCGCGTTCCGATCGAGATGTCGGGCGGCGGCAATATGGTGACGCTCGCGGTGGCGCAGGCCTGCGCTGCGGTACGAACCGGCATGTGCAAGGCGGCGCTGGTATTCCGCTCGCTCAACAGTCGTTCGGGCAAGCGCTTCGGCACGTTCGAGGGCAATATCTCGGTCGGCGGCGACCAGCAATATGGCGCGCCGCAGGGCTATCTGGCACCCGGCCAGTGGTTCGCCATGTATTGCCAGCGCTATATGCACGAACTTGGCACCACCCACGAGGATCTGGGCCGGGTCGCCATCACGACCCGCGCCCATGCGGTGCCGAATGAGGCGGCGATCCTGCGCAAGCCGCTGACGATGGACGATTATCTGGCCGCGCGCTGGATCTACGAGCCTTTCCGCCTGTTCGACTGCGCTCTGGAAGCCGACGGCGCCTGCGCGATCCTGGTCACGACACGCGAGCGCGCCCGCGATCTTGCGCGGCATCCGGTCGCCATGCTGGACCAGGAAACCTTCATGAGCCGCAATCCGGACACATGGTCCGACATGACGCGCCTCTTTTCGGCCCATGCCGCACCCCCGCTGTGGGAGCGGACAGGGCTGGGACCCAAGGACATGGACCTTGCCTGCATCTATGATTGCTTCACCTTCACCACCGTCGGCGTGATCGAGGATTACGGCTTTTGCGAAAAGGGCGGGACAGGCGACTATTATGCTGGCGGGCGCGCAACCTATGGCGGCGACTGTGTCATCAATCCGCATGGCGGCCTCCTGTCGGAAGCCTATATTCACGGCATGAACCATCATTATGAGGCGGTCCTGCAGTTGCGCGGCGATGCCGGGGTGCGCCAGGTACCCGATGCGCAGCTCGCCCTCGTGACCGCGGGCACCGGCCCCTATGGCGGCGGTCTCATCTATGCAAGGAACTGACCCCATGGACGCCACGCTCGCGCCGCGCGAAACCCCCGCCCCGCCCCAGCCAGCCCCGTCGCTGGACAGCGCCCCCTATTGGGAGAGCCTGAAGCAGGGCGTCCTTGCCATGCAGCGCTGCGCGCAATGCCGGCACTGGCAATTCCCGCCGGCGGAAATCTGCCGGAAATGCGCGGGCACCGTCGCGCTTGAACCGATATCCGGCCGCGGCACCATATACACCTACATCATCGAACATCGCGGCGGCGCGCCGGGGTTCGAGGCGCTGCTACCCTATCCGATCGCGCTGGTGACGCCCGAGGAGGCGCCTCATATCCGTATCCCCGCGCGCATCGTCGATGCCCGGCCGGATGAACTGGCCATCGGGCACGCCGTGACGGCACAGATCATCCCGCTGCCGGGCGGCGACTTCAGCATCCCGGTCTTTCGGCTGGCATGAAGAAACCGGCAGGCGGACCGCTCACGGGGCTCAAGGTCATCGAATTCGCGGGTCTCGGCCCCGGCCCGTTCGCCGCGATGCTGCTGTCCGACAGCGGCGCCGACGTGGTGCGGATCGATCGTCCCAATAGCGAGCCGTCGCCCCATCCCGTGCTGGAACGGGGGCGCCGGTCGGTGGTGCTCGACCTCAAATCGGCCGATGGCCAGGCCATCGCGCTCAAGCTGGCTGCATCCGCGGACCTGCTGGTCGAAAGCTTCCGGCCCGGCGTCATGGAACGGCTCGGCCTCGGCCCCGAAACGCTGCTCAGCCTGAAGCCCAGCCTTGTCTATGCCCGCATCACCGGTTGGGGGCAGACGGGCCCGCTGGCACATACGGTCGGCCACGATCCCAATTATGTCGCGCTGACCGGCGCCCAATATGCCATCGGTACCGCCGACCGCCCGGTCCTGCCGCTCAACATCGTCGGCGATTATGGCGGCGGGGGGATGCTGCTTGCCTATGGCGTGATGGCCGCGCTCTGGCACGCCCGCAACAGCGGCGAGGGCCAGGTGGTAGACGTCGCTATCGTCGATGGAGTGCTGTCGATGATGTCCGCGCTTTACGGTAATCTCGCCACCGGCAGCTTCAGCGGGGAGCGGTCTGGCGAGGGCGCGTTCGGCGCGAGCCCTTCGATCGGGCTCTATCGCTGCGCCGACGGCAACCATGTCAGCCTGTGCGCCTTCGAGCCGCGCTTCTTCCAGACTCTGCTCTCGCGCCTGGGCGTCGCCGATGACGCGGACATCTCCGCCCAATATGACAAGAGCCGCTGGCCGGCGGCGCGCGCCAAGCTGGAGGCGATCTTCCTGCGCAAGAGTCGCGACGAATGGTGCGCACTGCTCGGCGAGGACGATGTCTGCCTGTCCCCGGTACTCTCCATGAGCGAAGCCCAGCGCCATCCGCACAATGTCGCGCGGGGCGCCTTCGTCGATATCGACGGGGTCAGCGTTCCCGCTCCGGTGCCGCGTTTCTCCGCAACACCAGCGGCTGTGCGCGGCAAGCCCGTCCAGCCGGGCGAGGACGGCATGGGCGCCTTGCGCGACTGGGGCTTTTCCTCCGACGAGATCGAGCGGCTGGCCCGCAAGGGCGCGCTGGGGGCGACCCGCTGAACGCGCCGGGTCGCCCGGCGGGCGGCTAGGACCCGCCCGCCTCCTTCGCCTGTCTGGCGCGCGTCGCGACATAGCCGCGAATGGCCTCGGCACCGGCTGCGTCGAAATATTTGTCGAAGCCAATCATGCCCGAATCCTTGAGCGCGCCGCCGATGACGATCTGGCGCCAGCTGTCGGCATCGCCCAGCACCCCGGACCGACGCAGGTCGGGCGTCACGCCGCTCGCCAGGCCGCCCGCCGCGTGGCAGCGTGTGCAGTTGGCAGCATAGAGCGCCTCGCCCTGGGAGATCGTAGCCGCGGACCAGTTGCCCTGGACGATGGCAAGCGGCGCCACCTGCGACGCGAAGGCCGGCAGGCTCGCCTTGCCGTCGAGCGCAAACACGAGCACGCGACCGTTGGGCTGGGGATGAGGCCCGTCGAACGAGGGCAAGGCGATCCCGGCGCCGCCGAAGCCCGCGAGAACCGCCACATATTGCTTGCCGTTCAGCTCGAAGCTCATCGGGCCGGCCATCACGCCTGCCTGCGTCGGAAATTGCCACAATTCCTTGCCCGTCAGCGCGTCATAGGCAAGGAACTGCCCGTCATGCGTGCCCTGGAACACCAGTCCGCCGGCCGTCGAGAGCACCCCGCCATTCCAGCTCTTGCCGCGTGGCACGCTCCATGCGGTCGTCTGCTTGACCGGGTCCCAGGCCACCAGCGTACCGGTCATCATCTTGCCGATCGCCGCCAGCTGAGGCCCACCTGCGGGCAGGCCGGTCGGCCTTGTATCCACGCCCAAATTGGTCGTGCCAGGCCGCACCTGGAACGCGGGATCATTGGCATAGCCCTGGGCCAATATCTGTGCCGGAATATAGACCAGGCCCGTCTGCGGGCTGTAGGACATGGGCATCCAGTTATGCGCGCCGCCGCCGCCCGGAATGTTGAGGAACGGCTTGGTCGCGTAGCGCGCCTCGGGATTTTCGATGGGCCGACCGGTCTTCAGGTCGATGCCGGTGGCCCAGGTCACGGGGCCATAATTCTTCGCCGAGATCAGTTTCCCGCTGGTGCGGTCGACAACGTAGAAAAAGCCGTTCTTGGGCGCTTGCATCAGCACCTTGCGTGGCTTGCCGTCAATCTTGAGGTCGGCAAGCACGATCTGCTGGGTGGCAGTGAAGTCCCAGCTTTCGCCGGGGTTCACCTGATAATGCCATTTATATTTGCCGGTGTCGGGATCGAGCGCGACGATCGACGACAGGAAGAGATTGTCGCCCTTCCCTTCCGACCGGATCTTGTGGTTCCAGGGTGAGCCGTTGCCGGTACCCAGATAGAGCTGGTTGAGTTCGGGATCATAGACCATTGAATCCCAGACCGTGCCCCCGGCGTTGGCGACCCAGAACTTGCCGAACCAGCTGCCCGCAGCCTGCTTGAGCGGCTCGTCGGATATCTCGCCGTCCGGCCCCAGTGCAGGGTTCCGCGGCACGGTGTAGAAGCGCCAGACCTTGGCACCGGTCCCAGCATCATAGGCGGTGACATAGCCGCGCACGCCGAATTCGGCGCCGCCATTGCCGATCAGCACCTTGCCCCGGAAGGCGCGCGGCGCGCCGGTGATCGTATAGGGCTGGGCCGGGTCGGTCGTCTGCACCGACCAGACCTGCGCGCCGGTCGCCGCATCCAGCGCGATCAGCCGCCCGTCGATGGTGCCGACGAACACCTTGCCGTCATAATAGGCAACGCCTCGGTTGACAGCATCGCAGCAGCCCGAAAATCCCTTTTCCTTGGGAACCTTGGGATCGAAGGTCCAGAGCGGCTTGCCCGTCGCGGCGTCGAGCGCGGCGACCTTGCTCCAGGCGGAGGTGACGTACAGCCTGCCGTCGACGAACAGCGGCGTCGCCTCCTGTCCCCGCGCATTGTCGAAATCGTAGCTCCAGGCAAGTTTGAGCCCGGCGACATTGCCGCGATTGATGGCATCGAGGCGCGAATAGCGCTGTTCCATATAGGTGCCGTTATAGGTCGCCCAGCTCTTCGGGTCGGCCAGCGCCGCGTTGAGCAGCCTGTCCGCCTCCGCCCACCGCGCCGCGCCGCCACCCGCATCACCTCCCTCGGGCGAGGGCTTGCACGCCGCCAGTGAAAGGCCGGCGGCCAGCACAAGCAGGCGCATCGCGCCGACGACAAAATCAGACACCATAGCTCTCCCCCTGCCCGTTCTTTGCGAACGTCGGCATGTCAAATCCCAAAGGCCTCGCCAAGCCTCAATTCACAGTCGCGAGCGCCGGACGCGATGGCTCCGTCGCCATCAGCTGCCGGTAGCGCCGCGGTGCCATGCCCATGGCGCGGCAGAAGGCGGCGGAAAAATGCGGCTGGCTGGAATAGCCGAGCGCGGCCGCGATCTCTCCGATCGAATCCACGCCGTCGCGCAGCATGGCACGGGCATGTTCGATCCGCACCTCCTCCAACAGCTTGCCGATCGTCTGGCCGGTAGATTTCTTGTAGGCGCGCATCAGGTGGCTCGCCGATATGCCGCAGGCCTGGGCGATGTCTTGGACGGTACAGGGGGTGTGGCATTGCTCGCGCACCATCTCGCGCACCCGCTTGATCTGCCAGGCGGGCAGCGTGCCCTGGGACGAACGGCGATCCGCCAGGTGGCGGCCGACCTGGATCAGCGTGAGCGAGACCAGATATTCGATCGCCAGTTCGCGCGCCTTGGCCGTGCCGGTCATTTCGCGCACCAGCTGGCGCATCAGCCGATGGATCTGCGGATCGCGCACGTCGATGCTCGCTTCGAACTGGTCGCGCGTCCAGCTGTCGAAACTCGCCTCCCACAATTGCTCGAAGCGCGACTTGGCGAGGAAACATTGCAGCCCGTGGGTCTGGATCGGCCCGCATACTGTGCGGAACGGGGTGTCAGGCGGGATGAGGAACAGGTCGCCCAGCCGGGCGAGCCGCTCTGCATTCTTCGTTTCGGGAAAGCAGCCCTGCTTGTCGGGCGCGACGCCTTCGAAAATATAGCCGATCTGGAACGCATCGGTCGGCGCCAGCAACGTGTCGTGTGATTCCAGCGTCCGGATATTGTACAGCGTGATCTCGAGACCGGGCAGGCTCACGCTCTGGCGCGTGCTGGTCCCGAACTGGTCCAGCGCATCCCGAACATGCATCGTCTGCATGAGTGCCCTCGCCATCGGCCGCTCCTCTTCTCGTCCGTTCTTTGCACATATCATAGGGACGGTCGCGGTAAATTTCCGCCCCGATATTGAGCAAGCTTATATATCTGGCTGCTGTTTGGACGCATTCCTATCGCTTCGCACATGCCGGATGCGATCTGATATTTGGCGCCAGCCTCACCGCGTCTAACGACAGGTCGATCGGGCCGCCCAAGAGCCCCGACGAGATGTGTGGGAGGATGCGCCGGACAGCGTCCCGCGTAGCGGAAATTGCCTCCCCATAGATGCAACATATCGGGAAGGTGACGCCAATCCATGAACGACAGGATGTTGATCGACGGCCAGTGGACCGAAGGTGAATCGGGCCGCCGCATCGAGGTGCGCAATCCGGCCACCGGTGAAGTCTTCGCCGCAGTGAGCGAGGGCGATGCCGGTTCGATCGATCAGGCGGTCGCCGCCGCCAGGGCATCGTTCGAGGACGGGCGCTGGCGCGACCTGCCGCCCGCCACGCGCGGCAAGATTTTGTGGAGGCTCGCCGACCTGCTCGAAGCCAATGCCGACGAGATCGCGCGGCTGGAAACCAGCAATGTCGGGATGCCGCTTGTCATGGCGCATTATCAGGTCAGCGCCGCCGCCGAGGCGCTGCGCTATTTCGCCGGCTGGGCGACGAAAATCCATGGCCGCAGCACAGAACTCAACAACGGTTTCCAGCGTCATATGGGCTATACGCTCCGCGAGCCGGTGGGTGTCGTCGGCGCGATCGTGCCCTGGAACGCGCCGCTGTTGATGGTCGCCTGGAAGCTCGGCCCCGCTCTTGCCGCCGGATGCTCGACGGTGCTGAAGCCTGCGGAAAACACGCCGCTGACCGCCCTCGCCTTCGGCCGCCTGGCGCTCGAAGCGGGCATACCGGCCGGCGTCGTCAACGTCGTCCCCGGCTACGGCGCGACGGCGGGCGCTGCGCTCGCCGCCCATATGGACGTCGACAAACTCAGCTTCACCGGATCGACCAATGTCGGGCGCGAACTGCTGCGCGCCGCAACGGGCAATTTCAAGCGGCTGACGCTGGAACTGGGCGGCAAGTCGCCCTTCATCATCTGCGAGGATGCAGCGCTCGACGAGGCGATCGGCGCGGCGCAGATGGCGATCCTCGCCAATTGCGGTCAGAATTGCTCCGCCGGGTCGCGTCTGATCGTCCACCGCTCGGTCTATGACCGCGTACTGGAGGGCGTGGCGGCCGGCGCGCGCGGCATTCCGCAAGGCGACGGCTTGGATCCCGCCTCGCAGATCGGCCCGCTGGTCTCGCAAAAGCAGCTGGAGCGCGTGTCCGCCTATATCGAATCAGGCAAGGCGGGCGGGGCGACCGTCGTGGCAGGCGGCGAGCGGCTCGACCGGCCCGGCTATTTCGTTCAGCCTACCGTCTTCGCCGACGTCGCCGGAGACCTCGCCATAGCGCGTGAGGAGATTTTCGGCCCGGTGCTGGTCGTCTCCCGCTTCGACGAGGTGGACGAGGCCGTCGCGATGGCCAACGACACCGACTACGGCCTCGCCTCCTACGTCTGGTCGCAGGACGCCAAGCGCCCCCACCAGATCGCGCGCCGCATCCGTGCCGGAACGGTCTGGGTCAACACCGCGCTCGCGATCGATCCGTCGCTGCCCGTAGGCGGCTTCAAGCAATCGGGCTGGGGCCGGGAAAACGGCCCGGACGGGATCGAGGCCTATCTGGAGACCAAGTCGGTAATAGCCGCGATCTAGCCCGCGCCAGGCATCGGCCTGCGCCATCCTCATCTGCAATCATAAAGGAGAGTCATCTTGATCAGGACCAAACAGAGCGGCGTCGCTACGGCGTCCGTCATGGCGATCGCGCTAGCCCTCGCCGCCTCGCCGGCAGCGGCGCAAGACGTGCCGGATACGGCCGGGTCTCCCGCGCAGCCGGCATCCGGCGGCGGACTGGAGGACATCGTCGTCACCGCGCGCAAGGTGGCGGAGAACAACCAGAATGTGCCGGTCGCCATCACCGCCTTTTCGGGCGCAGCGCTGCAGCAGGCCAATGTCGTCACCGCCGCCGACGTGGCGAAGCTGACCCCTGGCTTGGCGATCAACCAGGCGGCATCGACCGGCAATGCCGCGCTCTTCACCATCCGTGGGCAGGTCCAGACCGACGTGCTCGCCACGCTCGATCCGTCAGTCGGCGTTTATGTCGACGGCTATTATTGGGCGCGCGCCTACGGCATCACCGCCAACCTCCTGGACGTCAGCAGCTTCCAGACGCTCAAGGGTCCCCAGGGCACGCTGTTCGGTCGCAACACCACCGGCGGCGCTGTGCTGATCCAGACCAACGATCCCAATTTCGAAGATGGCTATTCGGTCCTGGCGTCGGGCGGCTATGGCCGGTTCAACGCCTGGTCGGGCACTGGCATCGTCAACCTGCCGCTGGTGGACGACAGGCTGGCCGTGCGCATCGCCTATCAGCGCAACAAGCGCGACGGCTATGTCACGGACACGACCACGGGCCGGAAGCTGGGGTCGCAGGACGACTATACCATTCGCGCCAAGCTGCTGTTCAAGCCCACGGACACGTTGAGCATCCTGCTGTCGGGTGAACAATATCGCACCGATTATCTGAACGCCCCCTATCGAGAGCAGTTCGTGGCGGCGGACAAGCCGGCCGCGGTGCAGATCGGCAGCGAAGTCTATGGTGGGGGCATACCGGCGACCGCCGGCTGCGCGCTCGGCCTGATACCGACCTGCGCGGCGGATGGTCAGGCGGCAGGCAATGCTGCGGCGGCGGCCGCGAACAGCGGCGACCGGGTCACGCTGAATGCGCTGCCGAGCACCTATGCCAAGACGAGGACTTATACCGCGACGGCAACGCTCGACACTTTCTTCGGCGCGATCAAGGCGATCGGTGGCTATCGCGACATCCGCGCTGAAACCTCGATCGACCTCGATGGCGGGCCATATAATCTGCTGGCGACACGCGGCTTCCAGGATCTGTCGCAATATTCGGGCGAACTGCAGATCACCGGCAAGGCGCTGGACAACCGGATCGACTTCGCGGCAGGGCTTTTTTACTTTCACGAAAGCGGATCGGATTCGTCCTACTCGCAGGCGCTCAACAATCTGACGGCGCTGGGCGCGTTCGGCGCCGGGGGCGGTTTCGATACCCCGACCCAGCATATCAGCGGGACTATCAACAACGACAGCCAGGGCCTCTACGGGCAGGCGACCTTCCACGCCACCGACCAGCTTTCCTTTACCGGAGGCCTGCGCTATTCGGCCGACGACAAGCAAGTGACGGCGCGCAACGGCGCCTTCAGCTTTGGCACCTCCGCCGGGCCGGGCGTGGGCGCCATCTTCCGCTGCGATCTGGCCAGCTGTCCCGAACGGCGCAAGGCGTCGTTCGACGGCATCTCCTGGACCATCGGCGCCGACTACAAGCTCAATCCCGACATACTGCTCTATGCCAAGGCATCGCGCGGCTTCCGTTCGGGCGGCCAGAATCTGCGCGGCACTCAGGTCTTTCCGAACTCGACCGACCCGTTCAAGCCCGAAACCGCCACATCCTATGAAGGCGGCATCAAGTCGGAATTTTTTGACCGCCGGGTCCGGGTGAATCTGGCGGGCTATTATACAGTCGTGAAGGACATCCAGCGTTCGGGACTGGTGTTCAACACGGTCGGCAACAGCACCACGGTTATCACCAATGCGGGCCAGGCGACGATCTACGGCGGCGAACTGGAAGCCAATGCGATCCTGTTCGGCGGCTTCCGGCTGGGCGCGTCGGTCGGCTATACCCACCCCAAATATGACCGGTACACCGACTCCACCGGGTTCGACAAAAGCAATGAGAAGTTCGCCAACGTCCCCAAATGGACCGTCGCGCTCTCGCCATCCTACAGCCAGGAATTCGGTTCGACCAAATTCTCGTTGCGGGGCGACTTCGCCTATCAGTCGAAAATGTATCTCTACAATATCGGCTATTACGAGAAGGGGGGCGTCATATATGATGCGTCCACGCCCGACGCCAGCGGCAATCCCGTCCCGGTCTCGGCTGCGGAATCCGCCGGCATCCTCAAGGGCGTGATCGATCCGGCGGGGTGGCTCGTCAATGCGCGCGCGGCGCTCTCGTTCAACGACGATCAGGTGGAAGTAGCGATCTGGGGCAAGAACCTGGGCAACCGGCGCGACCTGATCGTGTCGCTGCCGATCACGGCGCTGGGTGAGGTGGCAGGCGTCCGGCGCGATCCGCGCACCTTTGGCGTGACCGTCACGGCGAAGTTCCTGCATCTGGGTGGCATGTAAGGGCATGGCGGGCCGGTCACGAAACCGGCTCGCCTCCCTTCTCTATTGCGTAAGCTGCTCGACCAGCGGTGCCTTGGGGCCGATGCGGAATACGCCATTGCCGCGCGCAACGGCCACGCCGTCGACCGACAACAGTCCCTGCGCGAACACCATGCGCCCGGTGCGCTTCAATATTTGCGCGCGACCCTCGACCCAGTCGCCCGCCGCTGGCGATCCGAGATAGTCGATCGTCATATTGATGGTCAGCAGGAAATGGTCGGCCAGGTCGGGCACGGCAAAGCGCGCCGTCAACGGGAGGATCATGTCCATCATCGACGCGACCCAGCCGCCATGGCAGATACCCATCGGGTTGCAATGCTGCGCTCCGATGGGAAAGCCGAACAGAGGTTCCGGCCCGGTCCGATCGAGATAGATTGGTCCGTTGCGACCAATGAAGCCGTCATCGGCAAATGATAGCAACCGGAAGCCCGCAGGCACCCGGTCGCCCGATATCATGTCGGCCATGCTCAGCGTGGCGGCATCCGGATCGCGCCGTCGAGGCGGATGCTCTGGCCGTTGAAATAGCTGTTGCGCACCAGTTCCAGCACCAGGCTGCCGAATTCGGACGGCTTGCCGAGGCGCTTGGGGAAGGGAACGGAGGCCGACAGCACCTCAAGCACCTTGGGCGGCACACCGAGCATCGGCGGCGTCGCGAAGATGCCGGGCATGATCGAATTGACGCGGATGCCGAGGTCCATCAGGTCGCGCGCCATCGGCAGGCAGAGGCCGTTGACGCCGGCCTTGGCAGAGCCGTAGCCGACCTGGCCGACCTGCGCGTCCTGCGCCGCGGCGGACGCGGTCAGCGTGATGACGCCGCGCTCGCCGTCTTCCAGCGGCTCCAGTTCAGCCATGCCCAGCGCGGAAAGCGACGCCAGACGATAGCTGGCGACCAGGATACCCAGGATCGAGAATTCATAATCCTCGGTCGAATAGCGCTTGAACCCGCCGGTCTCGCGGTTCTTGCCGACGGTCTTGCCGCCGCGCGACACCTGCGCGCAATGGACCAGGATACGCTCCTGCCCATGCGCCGCACGCGCCTTCTCGTAACCGGCGACAACCGCCTCTTCGCTGGTGATGTTCACGTTGCAGAAAATGCCGCCGATTTCCTTGGCGATCGCCTCGCCCTTCTCCGCATTCATGTCGAAGATGGCGACCTTGACGCCGGCGGCGGCCAGCGCCCGAGCGCTCGCTTCGCCCAGACCAGAGGCGCCGCCGGTGACGACGGCCGCGGTTTCGTTGGTGATTTCCATGGCTAATGCTCCCTGAATTCTAAGTTGCGCGGCGCGTCAGAGCGCTTCGATGATGGTGACGTTCGCAACGCCCCCGCCCTCGCACATCGTCTGCAGGCCATATTTCAGACCCCGCGCCTTGAGGCCGTAGATCAGCGTCGCCATCAGCTTGGTGCCCGACGCGCCTAGCGGATGGCCGAGGGCGATCGCACCGCCATTGACGTTGAGCTTGGCATGATCGGCGCCGACATGCTTGAGCCAGGCCATCGGCACCGGCGCGAAGGCTTCGTTGACTTCGTAAAGGTCGATCTGGTCGATCGACATGCCGGCGCGCTTCAACGCCTTGTCGGTCGCGAACAGCGGCTCTTCCAGCATGACGACCGGGTCGCCGGCCGTCACCGTCATGTTCACGATGCGCGCGAGCGGCGTGAGGTTATGCTCCTTGAGCGCACGCTCCGACACCACCATCACTGCGCTGGCGCCGTCGGTGATCTGGCTGGACGTCGCCGCCGTGATGACGCCGCCCTCGACCAACAGCTTGACCTTTTCCATGCCTTCCATCGAGGCGTCCCAGCGAATGCCCTCGTCGACGACGTGCATCTCCGTCGTGCCGTCGGGCAGGGTAATCTGCACCGGCAGGATTTCCTGGTCGAACGCGCCGGCCTTGGTCGCGGCCTGCGCCCGCAGATGGCTTTCCAGACCGAACGCATCCAGATCGGCGCGGCTAAAACCCCATTTCTTAGCGATCATCTCGGCGCCGCCAAACTGGCTGAAGCCCTCTACGCCGAAACGGTCCTTGACCGCCTGGCTGATCGAATCGACGCCGGTCTCGCGTAGCGCGGCGGAGCCCATCGGCACGCGCGACATGCTTTCGGTGCCCGCCGCGATGATGATGTCCTGCGTGCCCGACATGACCGCCTGTGCCGCGAACTGAATCGCCTGCTGCGACGAACCGCACTGACGGTCGATCGTGACGGCCGGCACGCTGACCGGCAGCGAGGAGGCGAGCACCGCGTTGCGGCCAACATGCATCGACTGTTCGCCCGCCTGCGTCACGCAGCCGAAGATCACGTCCTCGATCGCGTCGGGTGCGATCCCGGCGCGACCGACGACCGAATCGAGCACCTTGGCGCCCAGATCGACCGGATGGATGCCCGACAGGCGGCCGTTGCGACGGCCTCCGGCGGTACGGACGGCGGCGACGATATAGGCTTCGGCCACGATTTCAGCTCCTGGTTGAAAGGCTTGGAAAATTTCAGGCGATCAGGCCGGCGAGGCGGCCGCGGATGATCTCCTCCGCCTCGGCGATGATCCGGTCGATGAGCACCTGACAGGTCGGGATGTCGTGGATCAGGCCCTGCACCATGCTGGCCCAGAACACCCCCTTCGACAGGTCGCCGGTCTTGAGCAGTTCGCGGCCGGCCGTGCCCGCGACCAGTTCCTGCACGTCGGAGAATTTGGCGCCCGGCACGGACAGGCGGCGGACCACCTCTTCCGACACTGCGCTCTTGCCGACGCGGGCGGTGTTCTTGAAGCTGCGGAAGATGAGGAAGGTGCCGCGCTCGTCATTATCGACATAGGCCTGCTTGACGTTCGGATGGATCGGCGCCTCGACGGTCGCGCAGAAACGCGTACCCATGTTGATACCTTCCGCGCCCAGCGCCAACGCCGCCGCAAGGCCGCGCCCGTCGCCGAATCCGCCGCTCGCCAGCATCGGGATCTTCACCTGGTCGGCCGCCGCCGGGATCAGGATAAGGCCGGGAATATCATCCTCGCCCGGATGGCCCGCGCATTCGAAACCGTCGATGGAGATGACGTCGCAACCGGCCTTTTCGGCAGACAGCGCATGGCGTACGGCGGTGCACTTGTGCAGCACGACGATGCCGTGCGGCTTCACCTGCTCCCAGATCTCGCGCACGGCCTGCGTGCCGGCCGTTTCGATGACCTTGACACCGCTGTCGATGATGGCCTGGGCATAGGCCTTGTAGTCTGGCGAATTGATGGTCGGGAACACCGTCATGTTCACGCCGAAGGGCTTGGACGTCATCGTCCGGCAGCGTTCAATCTCGTCGCGCAGCGCGTCGGGCGTGGGCTGCGTAAGGCCGGTCAGGATGCCAAGGCCACCAGCGTTCGAGACGGCGGACGCCATCTCCGCCGTGCCGACGCCCTGCATACCGCCCTGCACGATGGGATGCTGAATGCCCAGAAGTTCCGTGATCCGCGTCTTGATCGCCATGCCGTCCCCGCTCGTTCGAAAGGCCCTCGACGGGCCTGTTGCACCTAGTTACCTATGACCGAGCGTCTCGCTAGCGACTTTGGCGACGCTCGGCAACCGGGGAGGATATGTGAGCATAGATTGGTCTCAACTCAGGCTGCCTGTGATGCAGGCGCCCATGCTGATCTGCTCCAGCCTGGAACTCGTCATCGCCTCCTGTCGCGCCGGCATAATCGGCGCTTTCCCGAGCGGCAACCCGCGCGGGAGCGAAAGTCTCGAAACCTGGCTGACCGCGATCCGCGAGGCAGAGGCGGAAAGCCTGGGCCGGGGCGAACGCTTCGCACCCTTCTGCGTCAACCTGCTCGCATCGACCGCGATCGACCAGCAATTGCGGGCCGATCGCCTCGCCGTCTGCCGCAAGGCGCGGGTGCCGCTCATCCTCACCAACCTCGGCGATCCAAAGGCGGAGGTTGAAGCGGCGCATGAATGGGGCGGGACCGTCTTCCATGACGTGACCACCATGCGATTCGCGGAAAAGGCGATTGCGTCGGGCGTGGACGGCCTGATGCTCGTATGCGGCGGCGCGGGCGGCCATGCGGGCACGCTCAATCCCTTCTCCTTCCTGCCGCAGGTGCGGCGCATCTTCGACGGCACGATCATGCTGGCGGGGGGCATCGCCGACGGCAACGGCATCGCCGCGGCGCTGACGCTGGGCGCCGACATCGTCGTCATGGGTACGCGCTTCATCGCGACCCGCGAATCGGGGACGTTCGATCCGCACAAGCAGATGCTCGTCGCGTCACGCAGCGAGGATGTACTCTACACCGATGCGATCGCCGGAATGCCGGCGAGCTTCCTGCGCCCGTCCATGATCGAGAATGGCCTCGACCCCGACAATCTCCCCCCGCCCAAGGGTCTGCACCGCCCGAACCTGCCGCAAGGCATCAAGGCGTGGAAGAATATCTGGAGCGGCGGCCATTCGACCGGGCTGATCGACGACGTACCGAGCGTCGAACAGCTGGTGACGCGCATGGAGGTGGAATTCGAGGCCGCCCGTCATCCCGGCGACTGGCGCACGGCACTGGCGAGGAGCCTTTCATGACGAGCACGACCGAGGATCGCGAGGCGATCCGCCATGTCATGGCGATCTACAATATCAATGGCGATCGCGGCCGCGTCGCGGCGCTGGGCGAAGCCTTCGCGGAGAACGGCGTGATCGAATTTTCGGGGCAGGCGACGCAGGGCCGCGAGGCCATCGTCGCGCGCCTGTCGCAGGGCGGCACGCGCAATCCGGCGCTGACCGTGTCGCGCCACCATATCACCACGTCGCTGATCGAGCTGGACGGCGACAGCGCGTCGGCGCGCACCTATTTCCAGGTGCTGAGCGACATCGGCCTCGACCATCACGGCCATTATGTCGATCGCTTCGTGCGGACGGCCGATGGCTGGCGGATCGCGCATCGCAATGTCCGGATCGATTATCAGTCGCCCGATTCGCTCTATGCGCCGCTGCATGTGCGCGGCCGGCCACCGGCCTGAGGCGTAGATATGGAGTGCATCAAGGTCGCCAAGGCGGACCATATCACGACGGTAACGCTGAACCGGCCGGAGGTCATGAACGCCATCAACGGCGCCATGCACCATGAATTGCAGGCCGCGTTCGACGATTTCGCCGGCGACGCCGATCAATATATCTGCGTCGTCACCGGCGCGGGCGACCGGGCCTTCTGCGCCGGGTCGGATCTCAAGGCCGTGGCGGAACGGGGCGAGCATCCGGTCTACCCCAAGAACGGCTATGCAGGCCTCATCGAACGGTTCGATTGTACCAAGCCGATGATCGCGGCGGTCAACGGCCTCGCCCTGGGTGGCGGCTTCGAGGTGGCGCTGGCCTGCGACGTCATCATCGCGGTGGAGACGGCGAGTTTCGGCCTGCCCGAACCGCTGGTCGGCGCGATCGCGTTCGGCGGCGGTCTGCATCGGCTGGCGCGGGAGATCGGGCCGAAGCGGGCGCTCGGCATGATCCTGACCGCGCGCCGGGTCAGCGCGCAGGAGGGGCTACGGCTGGGATTCGTCAATGAAGTCGTGGCACCCGGCGATCTCGACACGGCAGTCGCGCGCTGGTGCGCGGACATGCTCCGCTGTGCGCCATTAGCCTTGCAGGCATCCAAGCAGGTCGTCTATCGCGGCCTGGACGAGCCGAGCCTTTCGGCCGCGCTCGCCAACCAGTCGGACTATCCGGCTTATGTCGCGTGGCGGAGCAGCGCCGACGGCAAGGAAGGCCCGCTGGCCTTCGCCGCAAAACGCGCACCCATATGGAGAGGCAAATGAGCAGGGCCGTCATCATCCAGCAATTCGGCGACCCGTCGACCTTCTCCCTGGAGGATCGCGAGGTGCCGCCCCCCGGCCCCGGCAAGCTGACCATCACGATCGAGGCGGCGGGCATCAGCTATGTCGACGTGCTGGTCGCGGCGGGCGAATATCAGCTCAAGCCCCCCCTCCCCTTCGTCCCAGGCAGCGAGTTTTCCGGGATCGTGACGGCGGTGGGCGAGGGCGTCGATCCGGCGCGCATCGGCCAGCGGGTGCTGGCGAGCGCCTTCGGTGCCGCCTTCGCCGAGGAATCGGTGGTGCCCGCCAAGCTCGCCCATCCCATCCCCGACGGCATGAGCTTCGCCGAAGCATCGGTGTTTCGCGTCAGCTACGCGACCGTCTATTATGCGCTGGTCCAGCGCGGCGGCCTGAAGCCGGGCGAAACCGTCCTGGTGCTGGGTGCGGGCGGCGCGGTCGGCTATGCGGCGATCCAGGTCGCGAAAGCGCTGGGCGCCAAGGTCATCGGATCGGCCTCGACCGAAACCAAGCGCGCGCTCGCCACGCAGGGCGGCGCCGACGAAGTAGTCGATTCGCGATCGGCAAGCTGGCGCGAGGATGTGAAGGCGGCCAATGGCGGCAAGCCGGGCGACATCGTCATCGATCCGGTCGGCGGCGAGGCGACCGAGCCGGCCTTCCGCTCGCTCGCCTGGAACGGGCGGCATCTGGTGATCGGCTTCGCCGGTGGCTTCATCCCCAAATTGCCGATCAATCTTGCATTGCTCAAGGGCGCGTCGCTGATCGGCGTCGATGTCCGCCAGTTCGGGGAATATGAGCCTGAGGCCGCCGCCGCCAACGTCGCGGCCCTGTTCGATCTCTACCGCGCCGGCAAACTCAGCCCGCCGATCGCGAAAACATACGCCCTCGACGATTTCGTGCCCGCCATGATCGAGGCGCGTAGCGGCGAGACGGCGGGGCGGATCGTCCTGACGATGCGGTGACGGGCGGCGTGCGCCATGTTGCGGTCGAGGGCGCGTTGCTGGCCTATGAAGCGGCGGGCGAAGGCGATGCGCTGCTGTGCGTCCATGGCTTTGGCGGCAGCCGACAGAGCTGGGACACCGTCTGGCCCGCGCTGTCGCCGGGACGCTTCGCGCTGCGCCTCGACCAGCGCGGCTTCGGGGAATCGGCGGAAAGCGCGGCCGTAGCCTTCAGCCATGCCGACGATCTGCTCGCCCTGCTCGACCATGCGAATGTCGCACGCTGCGATCTTGTCGGCTTTTCGCTGGGCGGCGCGGTCGCGCTGAATTTCGCGCTCGACCATCCGACGCGGGTGCGGCGGCTGGTGCTGATCGGCCCCGCCCTGTTCGGCTGGGACTGGTCGGACGACTGGCGCTCGTCCTGGCGCGCGGTCACCACCGCCGCGCGGGCGGGCGACATGGACGAGGCGAGACGGTTGTGGATGGGCCACGCCATGTTCGCGGCGGCGCGCGAGACGCCGGCTCTTGCCGCCGCACTCGACGTCGAGGTCGCCCGCTTCCCCGGCCGCCAGTGGCTGGAGAGCGACCGCCAGCATCCGGTTCTGCCCGATGCCGATCGGCTCGCGACACTGGCCATGCCGACACTGCTGCTCTCCGGCACCCGTGACGCGCCCGACCTGCGCGCCATCGCCGACGTGCTGGATGCATTGGCGGCGAACCTGCGCCGCATCGACTATGATGGCTGCGGCCATATGCTGATGCTGGAGGCGCCCGCTCGGGTGGCGGCTGACATCGCCGCCTTCCTCGCCTGATCGCGCGCTATAGCGACAGCGGATAACCGCCCGACACGCGCAGCGTTTCGCCGGTCACGAAGCTCGCGTCCGACCCGCACAAATACAGCATCGCCGCAACGATATCGTCGATCTCGCCCGTGCGGTGGACCAGTTGCAGCCGGTTCGAGAAATCGTCGAAGAAGCTTTGCGGAAAATCGCCGCGGATTTTGTCGGTGGCGATCAGGCCGGGCGCGATCGCGTTCACCCGGATGCGGTCGCCGGCAAATTCCTGCGCCAGCGACAGGGTAAGCCCACGCACCGCCAGCTTCGACACGCCATAGGCCGAGGTGCAGGCCCAGGCCGCGATCGAGGAGATGTTGACGATCGAACCGCCACCGCGCGCGGCCATGCTGGCGCGGCAGGCGACCGATCCGTTCACCACGCCATGGACGTTGACGTCGAACAGCCGGCGGCTCGCCTCCGGGCCCAGTTCGGCGAAGCCCTTGTTGAACTCCGCGCTGTGAAGGCCCGCATTGTTGATGAGGATATCGACCCCGCCGAAACGCGCCGTCACCTGCGCCATCGCCGCCTCTACCGAAGCGCTGTCGGCCACGTCGCAATGCAGCGCCAGCGCGTCGCCGCCGATACCGTCCGCAACGCCCTGTGCCGCCGCGCGATCGATGTCGAGCAGGGCGATCACGGCGCCCCGCTCTGCCAGGGCCGCGGCGAAGGCCGCGCCGAAACCCGCGCCCGCCCCAGTTACGATCGCGACCTTGCCGACAAAGCTCATACCGGCAACGCGGCCGCGAGGCGCGGCACTTCGGCCAGCGATCGCACCATGTCGTTCAAATGCGTGCAGCCCGCCGTCTTGCGCAGCGCCAGCAGCACCGTGTCGCGCAGTTCGGCGAGGGGCGTGCCGACCACCGCCTTGATATTGGTCGGCGCGGCGGGGCATTCGGCATAGGGCAGCGTACCAGGCGTCGCTTCCGCCGACAGCAATGTCGTGGCGTCCGCGTCGGCGGTGGCGCGCAGATAATATTCGTGGATGGCGATGCGGTCGCCACCGTCGGGCGCACTCGCGCTGTCCTGAAACAGCGATTCGATCTGGATGAGGCCGTCCTCCCGCCACACGTCGATGCGACGCGCGCGGCGGAAATTGACGCCGCCGCGATCGGTCAGCTTGTGCCATCCGTCGGGATCGGCCGGGTTGGGCAACGGCACCACGCGCGTGACATTCTGGTCGGGACGCGGCCGCCCGCTCAGCCCCAGCGCGTGGGAACCGGGGCGAAAGCCGATGCAGATGCCTTCCATCTTGCGCAGATGGGTCGCGGCCTCGTCGGATGTGCGCAGTGGCATCCAGTCGTCCATCCAGCGCGACCAGGCCCATCCGGCCACCAGCGTCGCGCCGGCCATATCGTCGAGCAGCAGGTAAAGCGGCGTTCCCGCCACCCGCTCCTCGTGCAGCACCGCGTCGAGCGCGGCGCGCAGATAGCCGCCTGCCCGTGCGCCCGCCAGCTCGGCCAGTTGCGGCCGGGGCGGAACGCTGCTTACCTCCCGGATGACGCGATGGTCGGCCACCACATCGGCATGGTCCTGCGCCAATATTTCCGGCGCGCCGCCGGACCGGGACGTCACTATGTCGCGCGCGTCGGCAGCCAGCCGAGTGAGGCCATCATGCCCGTCGGGCCAGGTCGCATCGATCGTCGAGGTACGGCGCACGGACCCCGGCCGGCGCAACGGCGAAAAGCCGTGCGGCCGGCTCGGCGCCTGCGCGAACAGCGGCAGCGGCTTTCCGTCGAGCGCCAGACCCAGCGCGGCCGGTTCGACCTCGCTCACCAGCCCGCCAGATCGGCGGCCCGCGCGCGGTGGACAGCGGGGCTGCCAAGATAGGCGCGGTCGAACAGCGAGCGGCGGAACCAGTTGTTCAGCCCATATTCCCAGGTATAGCCGATGCCGCCATGAGCCGCGACCGCTGCCCGTGCGACCGACACGAAGCGGTCGGCCAGATGCGCCTTGGCCATTGCCGCCGCGCGCGCCGCGTCGGGCAGGTCGGCGTCATGGGCATAGCCTGCATACCAGACCAGCGCGCGGGCCGGCTCGACCTCCAGCGCCATCTGCGCGAGCTGATGCTTCAACGCCTGAAAGCGGCCGATCGGCTGCCCGAACTGCTCGCGCTCCTTGGCATAGGCGACCGACAGGTCGACGCAATATTGCGCACCGCCCAGCGCATCGGCGGCGACCAGCACCAGCGCCGCGTCGAAGATGCGCGCGACGAACGGATCGCCCGCCTCGAACAACGTGTAGGCCCTGGCGCCGGAGAAGCTGACGGTGGACAAGCGCCGCGAGCGGTCGCTCGACTTGACCGGCTCGATCGTGACGCCCTCGCCCGCCTCGACCAGCGCGATGCCGCCGCCCTTGGTGCCGAGCACGAACAGGTTCGCCGCGCCCGCCGACTGGACGAAGCGCACGCTCCCGCTCTCAGGCGTCGCGTCCCAGCTTTCGGGCAGCCAGGCGCCGCCAAAAGCGAAGGTGGCGACCGCCTCGCCGCTGGTCAGCGCATCGAGATGCGCCTTCGCCTCCTGATTGTCGGACTTCGACACGATGAGAGCGGCCAGCATCTGCGCGCCGATGGGCCCCGGTGCCGCTGCCTGTCCCGCGACTTCGGCGACCATAGCCGCATCCAGCAGGCCAAGCCCCGCGCCGCCCTGATCTTCGGGCAGCAGCAGCCCGCCCAGCCCCAGCGCCATCAGCGCCTGCCAGCTGTCGGGATCGAAGTCCGCCTCGCCATCGACGAATTTCTCCAGCCGCTCCTTGGGCCACACATCCGCCAGCGTACCGCGAACCGCGTCCTGGATCGCCAGCTGTTCCTCGCTCGGGTGGAATCTCACTTCTCGGCTCCCATAGCCAGATCGCGCGGCAGGCCCAGGCCCCGTTCGGCGATGATGTTGCGCTGAATATTGGTGGTGCCACCCGCGATCGAATTGCCGAGCGATCCCATGACCTGATCGAGCCACTTCTCCGGCCCGCGCCCGCGCGTACCGGCAGACGCCGGCTCGACCAGCGCGTCGTCGCCAATCAGTTCCTGCGCGGCGAGCGCCATTTCATGGCCGGTCTCGGTCAGCAGCAGCTTCATCATCGACTGGACCAGGCCGCCATCCTCGCCCGCAGCCGCCAGGCTGAACAGCCGGTAGCTGGAATAGCGGTGCGCCATCACATAGCCTTCGATCCGGGTCAGCGCCTGGCGGACTTCGGGGTCCTGGATCGCAGGCTTGCCGTTCCGCGTCACTTCCCTGGCCAACTCGACCAGCTTGTCGAACTGGGTGCCCAGGCCCGTTGCCGAACCGATCGCCGCGCGCTCGTGCTTGAGCGTTGTGCGCGACACGTTCCACCCGTCGCCCCGCTCGCCGATCAGCCAGGACGCGGGCGTCTTGGCATTGTCGAAGAAGAATTCGTAAAAGCCTGCGTCGCCGGTCATCTGCCGGATCGGCCGGCGCGTGACGCCCGGCTGGTTAAGGTCGATCAGCAGATAGGAAATGCCGCCATGCTTGCTCGCCTGCGGCTCTGTACGGATCAGCGCGAACATGTGAGTCGCGCGGTCCCCCTGGCTGGTCCAGATCTTTTGCCCGTTGATGACCCATTCGTCGCCGACCAGCTCGCCCTTGGTGCGGACGGACGCGAGGTCAGAGCCGGTGCCTGGCTCCGAATAGCCCTGCCCCCACATATATTCGCCCGACATGGTCTTGCGGATGAACAGCTCTTTCTGCTCGGGCGTGCCCTTTTCCAGCAGCGTGGGCACCAGCATGTTCATGCCGTTGCCGGTGATCTCCATCGGCGCGCGGGCGCGGCCGAACTCCTCGCGGATCACCTGCGCGCGCACCACGTCGGCGGGCTGCTCGGAGCCGCCGAACGCCTTGGGGATGGCGCGGTAAAGATAGCCCGCATCGGTCGCCTTGCCACGAAAATCGGTGATATAGGCTTTGAGGTCCGCGCCGCGCAAAGCGCCCGGCTGCCAGGTCGCGCGCAGGAAATCGCGCACCTCCGTGCGAAACGCTTCGGCCTCGGCGCCGTAGCTAAGGTCCATATTGTCCTCCTCACGCAAAGTCGCGTCGTCTTCGTCAATTGCCATGGCACCGCTTGGGCAACCTAGTCAAACATGTCTTTTGCCTGATAACGCGATGGCATGGCGCTCCAGGAGACGATGGATGAACGATGAGGCCCCCGCGCCAACCCCCTATTTCGAGCCGACGCCCGATGGCGGCTACGCGCCCGGCGCGGCGGCGGCAAGCCCCTGGGACGGCGCGCATCTGAGCGGCGTCGCGATTGGCGGCATCCTGGCCCATGCGATCGACGGGATCAGCGGGGACATGTCCGTCGCGCGCCTGACGATCGACATTTTGGGGACGGCGCCGCGCGAGAAAAGCTTCGTCACCGTGACGACACGGCGCGAAGGCAGCCGGATCAGACTGGTGGAGGCGGAGCTGTCCGCCGGCGGACGCGTGTCGGCGCGTGCCAGCGCGCTGCTGGTCCGGGCGATCGAGACGAAAGCGGTCGAAACACCGCTCGCCTGGCCTCTACCCGAAGCGGTCGCCGTCTCCGCCCCGTCGAGCCGCCCCGAACTGCGCGGCGCGATCGAGCGGCGCATCGTCGCCGGCAGCATCCGCGAATCGGGGCCGGGCGCCATGTGGACCAGGATCAGCGTCGCGATGGTCGCGGGCGTGCCCTTGTCGCCGCTGGTGCGCGCGACGATGCTGGGCGACATGGGCAGCGCGATCGGCAGCGCCCTGCCGGTGCGCGACTATACCTTCCCCAATGTCGATATCGCGATCCATTTCAGCCGGATGCCGCGCGGCGAATGGCTGCTTCTCGATGCGCTGACCGAAACGGCCGGCAATGGCCTGGCGATCGTCAGCAGCGTCTTTTCGGATCGCGACGGCGTCTATGCGCGAGGCCATCAGGCCTTGTTCCTGACGCCCCGATAGGCAAAGCTTTCACGCCACAGACCTTAAGGAGCGGACAGATGCAATTTTACGCGACGGTCGGATCGAACCGCCTGGAAGAGGCGATCGAATTCTACGCCTACCTGCTTGGTTCGATCGGCTGGAACAAGCTGTTCGACAACCCGGACGGCGGGCGTTTCTACGGCAGCATCAGCGACGGCATGTTCGCGGTGGTAAAGCCCTTCGACGGGCAGCCGGCCAGCGTCGGCAACGGGACGATGGCGGGCTTCGCATTCGACAGCCGGGACGAGGTCGATGCCTTCTACGCCAAGGCGATGGAACTGGGCGCGAGCGACGAAGGCGCGCCGGGCGATCGCGGCGGCGGCTCCTATTTCGCCTATTTCCGCGACCTCGACGGCAACAAGCTGTGCGGCTGGACCTTCGCGCCGCCCGCCGCCTGAACATGCGCGCGGGCTGACGCGATGCCGTCAGCCCGCGTTTCCGGCGTCTTTCGCTTCCTTGAGGGCCTTGTAGATCTGCCCGGTCGCGGTAGTGGACAGGCCCATGTTCAGCGCCTCATGGTCCAGCGCCGCCTCGAACTGCGCGTCCTCGGCGAAATTGAGGTTTGCCTTCATGTAGCGATAGCCCATGCGTGGGCCGTCGGCCAGGCGATGCGCCGCCTTTAGCGTCTCGGCGCGCAGGTCCGCGTCGGGGAACAGGCGCGTGTAGATGCCCTTGGCAAAGGCCGCTTGCGCCTCCAGCTTCTCGCCCAGGAAAAACAGCTCGCGCGCCACGCCGGTTCCCAAAATCTTGGTCCAGAACCAGCTCGACCCGAAATCGCCGCCCGCACCGATCCGGTCGAAGGCGCTGAGGAAGCTTGCCGACTCGCCGGCGAAACGCAGGTCGCACGCGCCGGCGATGCCGATGCCCGCGCCCGCGACCGGGCCGTTCACCATCGCGATCGTGGGCTTGGGCATTTCGTGGAGCAGGCGCGACGTTTCCATGAAGCCGCGCAGCCGGGTGAAGGCCTGCTCGGTGCGGCCGCCCATCTCCTGGCTGGCCGGCTGCGGCCTCATCGCCCCGCCCTTGAGGTCGCCGCCGGCACAGAAGCCGCGCCCCGCGCCCGTCACCACGACGCAACCGACCGACGCATCGCGCGCGGCGTCGGCGGTCGCATCGGCCAGCGGCGCCATGATCTCGTCGTTGAGTGCGTTCAGCCGGTCGGGGCGGTTGAGCGTGATGATCCGCACGCCGCCGTCATTTTCGACCAGCACTACCGGGCCATTGTCCACGCCGTCGCTCATATCCGTCCTCCCGTGGCCGCCATTGACCCGCTATCCGGGCTGGTTCACTAGGTGATACAGCATAAAGTGCAAGACCCATGGAGAGGTGGCCGGTGACAAAGGGCGTGGCGATGCTGTTCCTGCACGGCGGCAAGCAGGGCGGCTGGATCTGGGACGAAGTCCGCGCCGCGATCGCGCTGCAGGGCGGCGAGGCGGCACCCGAAACCGTTGCCCTCGACGTGCCGGGATGCGGCACAAAACGCGGTCGCGACGTGGCGGCGCTGACGCTGGCGGACGTGGTGGAGGAACTGGCACGCGACATCGCTGCCATCCAGGCGCCCCGCCTCATGCTGATCGGCCATTCGCAGGCCGGCACCGTCCTGCCCCAGCTCGCCGACGCGATACGTCCGCGCGTCGTGCAATTGACCTATATCGCCTGTGCCGGCCCGGCGGAGGGCCAGACGATCGGGGCGATGCTGGGCACCGGCCTGCATGGCGAACATGACGACTGCATCGGCTGGCCGATCGACCCGGCAACCAGCAGCCCACAGGCGATGACGGCCGCGATGTTCTGCAACGACATGGACTATGCGCAGCGCGCCGCCTTCCTCGCCAAACTTGGCGCCGACGACTGGCCGCCCGCCTGCGCGACCACCGAAACCGACTGGCGCTATGCCGCAATACGCGACATCCCGGCCAGCTACATCGTGGCGATGCGCGACCAGATACTCACCCCGCACTGGCAGGGCCGCTTCGCCGACCGGCTGGGCGCGACCCGCCGGGACCATGTCGATGCCGGGCACCAGTTGCTCCAGACCCGGCCGCAGGCCGTGGCCGAAATCCTGCTTTCGATAGAAAAGGACTGCGCATGACCGTACCCCGCCCGCTCCCCGCGATCGATCGCGATACCGAAGCCTTCTGGAAGGGCGGCGCGGAAGGGCAGCTACTGATCCAGCGCTGCAATGGCTGCCATTATCTGATCCACCCGCCGACCGGCTTCTGCCCGCAATGCGAAGGCCGCGACACGGCGCCCTTTGCCGTCTCCGGGCGCGGCACGGTGCTCAGCTGCACCGTCAATCACAAGCAGTGGATGCCGGACCTGCCCGTCCCCTATGTGCTGGCGCTGGTGGCCATTGAAGAACAGGAGGATGTGCGCCTCGCGACCAACATCGTCGATTGCGATCCGCACAGCGTCTTCATAGGCATGAAGGTCAAGGTCCGGTTCGAGCCCGCGCAGGACCTGTGGGTTCCCCTGTTCGCGCCAGCGGAGGATGCGGCATGAACCAGGCCTATCCCGAAAAAAATACCGCCATCACGGGCATCGGCCAGTCGAAAATCTCGCGCGGGGCGGACAAGTCCGCGCTCGGCCTCACCATCGACGCGGCGATGCAAGCGATCGCCAATGCCGGCCTCAAGCGCAGCGATATTGACGGCATGGCGACCTGGCCCGGCGACCGGGGCGACGGATCTGGCTTTTCGGAGGTCGGCATTCCCGCGCTCCAGGACGCGCTGCGCATCCATGTGAACTGGTATTCCAACTGTTCCGAAACGGCGGGCCAGTTCGGCGCCATCTTCAACGCGATCGGCGCCATCTCGGCCGGGCTGGCGCGCCACGTCCTGATCTTTCGCACCATGTTCGAGGCGACCGCGCGCAAGACCGGCTTTGCCAATGCGCTCAACCAGCCGGGTCAGCGGGTGCGCGGCGGCTTTGCCTGGTATGCGCCCTATCACACCTATGCCGCCGCCACGCAGCAGGCGCTCTACTTCTCGCGCTACGTCCATGAATCGGGGATCAGGCCCGAACAGGTCGCCCGGATCGCAATCAACGGCCGGCGCAACGCCTCGCTCAACCCGGCGGCGGTGTACCGCACGCCGATCACGCTCGACGATTATTTCGCCGCGCCCGTGATCGCCACACCGCTGCGGATATTCGACTGCGACGTGCCGATCGACGGATCGACCGCCATCATCCTCAGCCATATCGACGCCGCACGCGACATGCCCAATCCGGTGACGCGGATCGAGGCGGTCGGCTCCAGCATGCGCTATCGCAACAGCTGGACCCAGCTCGACGCGCTCGCGACCCAGGGCCAGCCCCATGTCGCGGAAATGATGTGGAACCGCACCGACCTGACGCCCAAGGATGTCGACGTGGCCGAACTCTATGACGGGTTCAGCTTCCACACGATCAACTGGCTCGAAAATTTCGGCTTCTGCAAACGCTTCGAGGCCGGCGACTTCATCGGCGACGGCAGCCGCATCGCCCTGGAGGGCGAACTGCCGATCAACACCAATGGCGGCGCGCTGTCCGCCGGGCGGATGCACGCCTATGGTCAGGTGCACGAGGCCTGCACCCAGCTCTGGGGGCTGGGCGGCGACCGGCAGGTGAAGGGCGACCCCCGCGTTGCCGCGCTTTCGACCGCGGGCGGCCCACTGGCAGGCTGTTTTCTGATGGTAAAGGAATAAACGGGGTGACCTCCAGATTATCGTTGCATTACTATGCAATCCAAGATAACTGACGTTTCATCAGTTCAGTGAAATTGAGTCGAGGAGAGTGCCGTGAAAGTTGAAGATCTCATCATCGCCAGCGTTGACGATCATATCGTCGAGCCCCCCACGATGTTCGACCAGCATCTCAGCGTCCAGCACAAGGCCATCAAGCCGTGCGTTATGAAGGACAAGAACGGCGCCGATTTCTGGCTGTTCGAGGGCCGTCGCGCGGGCAATATCGGCCTCAACGCGGTGGTCGGCCGGATGCGCGAGGAATATGGCTGCGAGCCGATTTCCTTCGACCAGATGCGCAAGGGCGCCTGGGACATCCACGCTCGTATCGAGGACATGAACGCCAACGGCATCCTGACCTCGCTCAACTTCCCCAGCGTCGTGCGCTTCGACGGCGAGCTGTTCCACCATTTCAGCGACAAGGCGAACGCGCTCATCCTGCTGCGCGCCTATAATGACTGGCATATCGACGAATGGTGCGGCTCCTATCCCGGCCGCAACATCCCCAACGCGTTCGTCCCCTACTGGGACATCGAAGCGACGGTGGCGGAGATCAAGCGCGTCGTCGCCAAGGGTTGCCGCGCCATTTCCTTCAGCGACAACCCCGCCCTGCGCGGCCAGCCCAGCATCCATGACGAACATTGGGAACCGCTGTGGAAGGTGTGCGCCGAAAACAATGTCGTCATCAACATCCATATCGGGTCGGGCGCCGCCGCGCCGCACGCATCGATGGCCTCTCCGATCGACGCCTGGATCGTCACCATGCCGATCTCGATCGTCAACTCGGCGGCCGACTGGCTGTGGCTGAAGGCGCTGCAGAAATATCCGACGCTCAAGATCGCCCTGTCGGAGGGCGGCATCGGCTGGATCCCCTATTTCCTCGAGCGGTCGGACTTCACCTATCGCCACCACAAGGCCTGGACCCACACCGACTTCGGCAAGAAGATGCCGAGCGAAGTGTTCCGCGAACATTTCCTCACCTGCTTCATCGAGGATGATTTCGGCCTGCGGAACCTGGATGCCATTGGCGAGGACAATGTCGCCTATGAATGCGACTATCCGCATTCCGACAGCGTCTGGCCGGAATCGTCGGACATGCTGATGGAATCGGTCAAGCATCTGCCCCGCGCCACGATCGACAAGGTCACGCACGAAAACGTCCTGCGCATCTATGATTTCGATGCGTTCGGCATGATGGGCGGCCGCGAGAACTGCACGGCCGGCGCGTTGCGCAAGCTCGCCGCCCATGTCGATACCGCACCCGTATCCTATGGCGGCCCCGCGCCGCTGGCGCCTGGCGAACTGCCGCGCGTCGTCACCTCGGGCGACATTACCAAGATGTTCGCCGACGTGCGCGCCTATGACGATCAGGTCGATATGAACGAGATGCAGCCCGCCGAATAACGGCGGACGGCGCACGGAAAAAAGGGCCGCGATCCTGCGATCGCGGCCCTTTCCTGTCATGCTCCCCG